>JAWWBV010000137.1:0-6718 GCA_033720795.1 Halomonas sp.
GAGCAGTACCGGGTCGAGGAGATCTCGGCGAAGACGTTCGATCCGGACTTCACACGCCGCCCGGACCTGCATCACTGCTTCCTGATCCGCCACCGGGAGGACGCATGATCCGCCTGAGGCTCTACACCACCCTGGGGTGTCATCTCTGCGAGCAGCTCGAGGCGCTGCTCGCGACCCTCTGCGCCGTGCCGTACCGCCTCGAGCGGATCGAGATCAGCGACGATGACGCCCTGGTCGAGCGCTACGGGGTGCGCATTCCGGTGCTGGTGGACGAGGCGGGGGCCGAGCTCGATCGCGGCATGGAGCCCGAGCGTCTGGCCGCCTGGCTGGCGGCGCGGGGCTGGCGGGACGAGACGGCCTGGCAGGGGCTGCAGCGTCGGCTGAGTGGCGAGGCGCCGCCCGGGGAGGCGACGAGGGCGGCGCAGGGCGCGACCCTGCGCGGCGGGCGGCGCTATCTGGGATGACCCGGCTGCGCCGGGTAGCGGCAATGAGCAATGAGCAAGAAGCAAGGGGGGCCAAGGCCGTCACACTGCTTGGCCGCTTGGCCGCTTGGCCGCTTGGCCGCATGGCCGCTTGGCCGCTTGGCCGCTTGGCCGCTCAAGGCTCCAGCAGCGAGAGCTGGCTGACGGCGTCTCGCCCCTCGGCGCTCTCGGCCTCCACCTCGAGCACCTTGCGAAAGCCACGGGAGCCGAGGATGGTCGACTCGTCGGCCAGCCACATCATCGCCTGGGCGTGATCATCGGCCAGGCGGTGCTTCAGGCCGCCGAACTGGGTGCCGATCTGGCCCCAGGCGCGGCTGAAGATCCAGTCGCCGAACATGTCCTGATGGACATGCACCAGCACATAGTCATGGTCGGTTTCCCAGCGGACGATCACGGCAGCTCCAAAGGTGGCGGACGGCGGCGCTGCCGCCCGGTTTGCGTATGGCGGTATTGTAAGGGCTTGGGCAAACTGAACAAGTCGCAGCGTCCCGGAAGCCAGGAGTCCCGCATGAAAATCGTCGTCGATGCCAATGTTCCCGCCGCCGAGGCCTGCTTCGGCGCCCTGGGCGAGGTGGTCCGCGTGCCGGGGCGCGAGATCGCTCCGGCCACCCTCGCCGCGGCCGATGCCCTGGTGGTGCGCTCCATCACCCGGGTCGATGCGGCGCTGATCGCCGAGGCCAGGTCGATGGGCTCGCCGCTGCGCTTCGTCGGCACCTGTACCATCGGCACCGATCACGTCGACCGCCGTGCCCTGGCCGATCACGGCATCGCCTTCGAAAGCGCCCCCGGCTGCAACGCCGAGGCGGTGGTGGACTACGTGCTGGCGAGCCTCTCGGCCCTGGCCGAGTGCCAGGACTTTCGACTCGCCGAGCGCCGTGTCGGCATCGTCGGCGTGGGCAATGTCGGCGGGCGGCTGCTGTCGCGACTCACCGCCATGGGCATCGACTGCCTGGCCTGCGATCCGCCCCGGGTGGAAGCAGAGAGCCTCGAGGGGCGGGGCCTGGCCGGCTTCCACGACCTCGACACCCTGATCGACGAGTGCGACGTGCTCTGCCTGCATACGCCGCTGGTGCGCGAGGGCCCCCACGCCACTCGCCACCTGCTGGATGCCCAGCGCCTCGCCGCCCTGGCGCCGGGCACGCTGCTGCTCAATGCCGGGCGCGGCGACTGCGTGGACGGCCGGGCGCTGCGCCAGCGCCTGGCGGGGCAGGGCGACATCACGGCGGTGCTCGACGTCTGGGAGCAGGAGCCCGCCATCGATGCCGCCCTGGCTGATCTCGCCGCGATCGCCACGCCGCACATCGCCGGCTACAGCCTGGACGGCAAGCTGCGCGGCACCCACCACATCTACCGTGCCCTGGCCCATCACGTCGGCCTGCCGGCGCGCCTGACGCTCGAGGACCTGGCGCCGGCTCCCCCCGTCGCGCGGCTGGTCCTCGAGGCCGGCCTCGCCCCCGAGGAGGCGCTGCGGGTCTGCCTGCGCGCCGTCTACGACCCCCGCCGGGACCACGACAGCCTGCATCGCGAGGCGCGCCGCCAGGGCATGGCCAGGGGCTTCGACGCCTGTCGGGCGAACTATCCGCTGCGCCGGGAAGCCGCTTCCCTCGAGATCGTGCTGGGCGAGGGCGCCCGTGCGCTGGAGCCGCTGCTGGCGGGCGCCGGGTTCCAGGTGCGGCTTGAGCCTACAAGCGCCGAGCGCCCAGCTGTCCGGTGACAGGCGGCGGGTAACGAGACAGAAACGCGAAACCCCACCGGGCAGACTCCCTGGTGGGGTTTCTTGCTACCTGCGGCCTGTCACTTGATCCTGGTGGCCGCTTGGCCGCTTGGCCGCTTGGCCGCTTGGCCGCTTACTGCCGGTAGGCCGCTTCCTTCAGGGCGCGGATGCGATCGTCCAGCGGGGGGTGGCTGGCGAACAGCCGCTCCATCAGCGAGCGGGTCTGACCCTTGGTGATGGCCATGGCGCGCAGGGTGTCCGGCATCTGGTCCGGCATCTCGGTCTCGGCCTTGAGCCGGGCCAGGGCGTTGATCATGGCGCCGCTGCCGGCGAGCCGGGCGCCGGCGCTGTCGGCCCGGTACTCCCGGAAGCGCGAGAACCAGGCGACGATGGCCGAGGCGATCAGGCCGAAGACGATCTCGGCGACGATCACCACCGCGAAGTAGCCCATGAAACCGAGGCCCCCCTCGCCGTCGCTGCGGCTCTTCAGGAAGCCGTCGACCAGGTGGGCGACCACCCGGGCGAAGAACATCACGAAGGTGTTGAGCACGCCCTGCACCAGCGCCAGGGTCACCATGTCGCCGTTGGCGACGTGGCCGATCTCGTGGGCCAGTACCGCCCGCACCTCCTCGGGGCGCATGCGGTTGAGCAGGCCTGCGGAGACCGCCACCAGGGCATCGTCCTTGTTCCAGCCGGTGGCGAAGGCGTTGGACTGCTGGGCGGGGAAGATGCCGACCTCCGGCATCTTGATGCCCGCCTCGCGGGCCAGCTCACCCACGGTGTCGAGCAGCCACTGCTCGGTGGAGTTGCTCGGCGTCTCGATCACCACGGTGCCGGTCGAGCGCTTGGCCATCCACTTGGAGATGAACAGCGAGATCATCGAGCCGGCCATGCCGAAGATGAAGCAGAAGATCAGCAGGGCATTGAAGTTCATGCCCTGCTCGGTCAGGTAGCCCTCCACCCCCAGCAGCCGCAGGGTGATGCTGGCCACCAGGATCACCGCCAGGTTGGTGCCCAGGAACAGCAGGATTCTCATCATTGCCGGAACTCTCCAGTCGTCGATAGGGGCGCCGCGGTCGCGGCCTAGACAAGCTGTTGCTTAGATACGGGCTGGCCCGTCGGGTTTCAAGCGGTGGGCCGGCGTCGCCCCGGCTACTGGCGATAGCGCGACAGGAAACGCGCGAAGCGGTCCAGGGCATCCTCGAGCTGGTCGGCCCAGGGCAGGGTGACGATGCGCACGTGATCGGGCTCGGGCCAGTTGAAGGCCGTGCCCTGGACCAGCAGGATCTTCTCCTGCAGCAGCAGGTCGAGCACCAGCTGCTGGTCGTCCCGAATGTTGAAGACCTTGGGGTCGAGCCTCGGGAAGGCGTAGAGCGCCCCCTTGGGCCGGGTGCAGCTGACCCCGGGAATGGAATTGAGCTTCTCCACGGTGATGTCGCGCTGGGCGAGCAACCGTCCGCCGGGCAGGATCAGGTCGTTGATCGACTGGTAGCCGCCCAGCGCCGTCTGGATGGCGTGCTGGGCCGGCACGTTGGCGCACAGGCGCATCGAGGCCAGCATGGTCAGCCCCTGGATGAAGTCGGCGGCGCGCTGCTTGGCGAGGTTCCCGGAGAGGATCATCCAGCCGCTGCGGAAACCGGCGCAGCGGTAGCTCTTGGAGAGCCCGTTCATGGTCACCACCAGCTGGTCATCGCCGGCCAGGGCCCCGGTGGAGACGTGCTCGACCCCGTCGTAGAGGATCTTGTCGTAGATCTCGTCGGAGAACACCACCAGGTCGTGCTCCCGGGCGATCTCCAAGAGCTCGCGCACCACCGCCGGCGGATAGACGGCGCCGGTGGGGTTGTTGGGGTTGATGATCACGAGGGCCCGGGTGTGGGCGGTGACCTTGGCGCGGATGTCGTCCATGTCCGGCGCCCAGTCGGCCTGCTCGTCGCACCGGTAGTGCACGGCGTGGCCGCCCGAGAGGTTGGCGGCGGCGGTCCACAGCGGGTAGTCGGGCGCCGGGATCAGCACCTCGTCGCCGTCGTTGAGCAGCGACTGCAGCGCCATCACGATCAGCTCCGAGACGCCGTTGCCGATGTAGATGTCCTCGATGCCGACGCCGGGGATATCCTTGCGCTGGCACTCCTGCATGATCGCCTTGCGCGCCGAGTAGAGCCCCTTGGAATCGCAGTAGCCCTGGGCGGTGGGCAGGTTGCGCATCACGTCCTGGAGGATCTCCTCCGGCGCCTCGAAGCCGAACGGCGCGGGATTGCCGATGTTCAGCTTGAGGATGCGCTGGCCTTCTTCCTCCAGCCGCTTGGCGTGCTCGAGCACCGGGCCGCGGATGTCGTAGCAGACGTTCTCGAGCTTGTGCGATTTCCTGATCGGGGGGGTATCCATGGGCGCTGAATCCAGTGATGTCCGTGTGCCGCCTCTGGCGGGCGATCGTTGTAGGTCGGCGTCGCCTGCGATTATGCGGGTTCGGCGCCGTCGCCACCATCCTCGGGGCGCGGTTCGTCCGGGGTCGGCTCCTCCGGTTCCGGCGCGACCGGGATATCCGCCGGGGTCTCCAGGGTGAGGCGGCCGAGCTTGCCGTCGCGAAGCTCGTGGAGCAGCACTTCCGCGCCCCGATGCAGGTCGATCTCGCCGCCGGCGCGCAGGCCGCCGCGCTTGGACGCGATCTCGCCGAGGATGGCGTGGCCGTCGTAGCCGCTCAGGGCCAGCAGGTCGACCCGCACGGGGCCGTCGGCATCCACCTGGTCGGCATCGGGATGCGCCGTGTAGGCCGGCAGCGACGTGAGCTTGTAGCGTGCGGTGAGCGCCTCGGGATAGCGCCGGGCCAGCTCGGCGGCGGCGACCACGGCCACGTCGACGTAGTCGATGGCGGTGTCGCGAATGGCGCCGCTGGCGGCCAGGCGGTGGGCGCTCGCCTGGTCCTCGATCTTCGGCCACAGCACCCCGGGGGTGTCGATCAGCGCCACGCGGCCGCCGATGCGCACCTTCTGCTGGCGCTTGGTGACGGCGGGCTCGTTGCCGGTCTTGGCGATGGTGCGCCCGGCCAGGCCGTTGATCAGGGTCGACTTGCCGACGTTGGGGATGCCCATGACCATCACCCGCACGTCGCGGTCGGCGCGCACCTGGCCGGCCAATTCGTGGCACAGCTTGGGGATGCGCTTGAGCTCGCGCGCCTGGGTGGTGGTCACCGCCAGGGCCCGGGTGTCGGCCTGGGCGTCGAAGAAGGCCGTCCACTCCCGGGTGCGCTCGGGGTCGGCGAGATCGGCCCGCGAGAGGATCTTGAGCACCGGCTTGTGGCGCGTCAGCTCGGCGAGCATGGGGTTGGCGCTGGAGTAGGGCAGACGGGCGTCGAGCACCTCGATCACCACGTCGATCTCCGGCAGCGCCTCGAGGATCTGCCGTCGCGCCTTGTTCATGTGTCCCGGAAACCAGCCGAGCATCGAGCCTCTCCTGCATGAGCATGTACAAAAATGGCCGCCCATCATAGCAGATGGACGGCCGTCTCCGAGCGGGACGATGGCGGGTCGCGCGGCTACTCGCCGGCGTGGAACTCGATCGCCACCGAGTTGATGCAGTAGCGAAGCCCGGTGGTCTCCGGCGGGCCATCGGGAAAGACATGACCGAGGTGGGCATCGCAGCGGGCGCAGGTCACCTCGGTGCGCTGCATGCCGTGGCTGGTGTCGGTCTGTTCCGCGACGCACTTCGGCGTGAAGGGGCGATCGAAGCTCGGCCACCCGCAGCCGGCATTGAACTTGTGCTCGTTCTCGAACAGCGGCGCGTGGCAGCACACGCAGTGGTAGATGCCGTGCTCGTCGCTCACGTGGTACTTGCCGCTGAAGGCCGGTTCGGTCCCCTTCTCGCGGGTGACACGGTACTGCTCGGGTGTCAGCTGCTCACGCCACTCGGCGTCGCTCTTCTGGATCTTGCTGCGCATGGCCTCTCTCCTCATTGCGTGGTGGAGCCGGCGGCGGGCTCGGTGTCTCGCCCTCATTCTGACATCTTGCCGGGAGGGGGTTTCCAGTGTCGGCCCCTGGCAGGTCACGCGATATCAACGAGCGATGAGAGGCGCTTGACAGCCCCCGGGGGTGCCGGTAATATTCGCCGCACCTCGACGAGGCGAGTCAATGCGTCCCATTCGTCTAGTGGTCCAGGACACCGCCCTTTCACGGCGGTAACAGGGGTTCGAACCCCCTATGGGACGCCACTCGATTCGTTCAGGTACCGGAGTGCGGGAATAGCTCAGTGGTAGAGCATCGCCTTGCCAAGGCGAGGGTCGCGAGTTCGAATCTCGTTTCCCGCTCCATCTTCCTTCGGGAAGATTTGTTGGAGTATAAGGTGGCCGAGGGTCGCGAGCTGGCATGCCAGCCCGGTCGAATCTCGTTTCCTGCTCCAGCGTGAAGGTACAATTTGCGTCCCATTCGTCTAGTGGTCCAGGACACCGCCCTTTCACGGCGGTAACAGGGGTTCGAACCCCCTATGGGACGCCACCTTCGACTTCCGGTGGCAACACAGTGCGAGAAGACCA
>JAWWBV010000138.1:0-6716 GCA_033720795.1 Halomonas sp.
CGGGCCTGGCGGTTGAGCCGGGCACGCAGCCCATGGACGTTGCCCGACGGCTGGCCGATCAGCAGCGGCGCCAGGTAGGCATCGATGTTGGTCTTGATGCTCTCGGGACTCTCGGGGCCATAGGCCAGGCCGCCGATGGTGGTGGCCTCGCCGAGCCCCTCGATGCCATCGCTGTGGCGCATCCGCACGATGACCATGGTCTGGCAGGCCATGGTGGTCATGGAGAGCTTGTGCGGGCGTATGGTCGGCAGGTCGACCAGCAGCGTCTCGATGCTTTCGATCACAGATGACATGGGGGCTCCGAAGTCCGGGAATCGGGTGATTGGGTGGCAGTTTGATTGCAGCGGAAAGACCGAACCAATATTGTTTGGGTGCCCAGCCATACCCAGGAGGTATCATGGAACTGCGCCATCTCAGGTACTTCTGCGTGGTCGCCGAGGAGCTGAACCTGACCTGCGCCGCCGAACGGCTGCACATGTCGCAGCCCCCTTTATCCAGACAGATCAAGCAGTTGGAGAAGGAAGTCGGGGCCGAGCTGTTCGAGAGGGGATCCCGCGGCCTGCGCCTGACCACCACCGGCCAGTTCTTTCGTCAGCACGCCATCCAGATCCTGGAGAAGGTGGATGCCACCCTGGAGGCCACACGGCGCATGGCCCGCAGCAAGCGCATCATGTTCGGCATCGGCTTCGTGCCGTCGGTGTTCTATGGCCAGCTGCCGCTGCTGGTGCGCGACTTACGACAAAAGGATAATGTCGAACTCAGCCTGGCGGAGCTGACCACGGTGCAGCAGATCCAGGCCCTGAAGGCGGGGCGCATCGACCTGGGCTTCGGCCGGCTGAAGATCGACGACCCCGACGTGGAGCAGGAGGTACTGTTCGACGAGCCGGTGCTGGCCGCCCTGCCGGCGGGCCACCCGCTGGAAGGCACTACCCCGACCCTGGAGCAGCTCGCCCGCTATCCGCTGATCCTGTTTCCCGCCAAGCCACGCCCCAGCATGGCCGACACGATGCTCGGACTGTTCCGTCGCCAGGGACTGAAGGTCAACGTGGTGCAGGAGGCCAACGAACTGCAGACGGCGCTGGGGCTGGTGGCCTCGGAGATCGGCATCAGCCTGGTCCCGGAGCAGGTCAGGCGCGTGCAGCGAGACGGCATCAGCTATGTCTATCTCGCCGACCGCAGCATCACCACCCCCGTGATCTGCAGCCGCCGCCGCGGGGAGTCCCCCTCCCCGGTGATGCAGGAGGCCACCGCCATCCTCGAGGTGCTGGTGGAGAACCGCCGCAGTGGGCGCTATCCCTGAGGCAGCGGCAGAGGCCCCTTGCAGCTCCCTGGACGTCAGCTTCCATGATGCCGTGGTTTCACCAGTGGCCGATGTCGATACACCCCCTCACCCGAATAACCCCTCGACCTGTCTCAGCAGATTGTGGAGCGCCGGCGAGTCATTGGTCGACCGCCAGGCCAGCCACAGCGGCATGTCGCAGGCCTCGAGTTCCGGCAGGTAGACGAAGCGGATGCCGGGCATGGGGTGTGCGCTGCTGGCCGAGGGGACGATGGCAACCCCCAGTCCGGCCGCGACCATGCTGAGGATAGTGATGTTGTCGGCCCCGTACTGGACCACCCGGGGGGAGAAGTCCAGGCGCTGGAAATGGGCCAGCAAGCGGTCATAGTAGACGGGGGAGGCACTGCGGAAGCCCCAGACAAAGTCGGCCTCCTGCAGGTCGTCGAGCGTTGCCGGTGGCGCTGCCGACCAGGGCGAGGCGTCCGGGACGGCCAGGACCAGATGGTCATGCTGCAGCAGGCGGGTCTCGAGGCCGGGCTGTTCGGCGCTGTCCAGGTAGAGGATGCCGGCATCCAGGCTGCCTTCCCTCAGTCGCTCCAGCTGTGGACCCGACAGCAGCGGAAAGACCTCGAAGGCCACCTGCGGGTAGTGATCACGATAGCGCCCCAGCAGCCGCGCCACTTCCGGTACCCAGAGGTGGGTCACCGTCACCCCCAGGCTGACCCTGCCGGTCACCCCCTGTCCCAGCGAGACAAGGCGCGTCCGGAGGCGGGTGCGTCGATCGAGTAATTCCTGAGCCTCCTCATACAGGGCCTGGCCCGCCACCGTGAGGCGCATGCCCCGGGCATGGCGGTCGAACAGCCGCGTCTCGAGATCCTCCTCCAGCAGGCGAATCTGGCGCGTCAGCGCCGGCTGGGCGACGTGTACCTGGCGACTGGCCGCCGAGATGGAGCCGGTCTCGACGACGGCAATGAAATAGCTGAGTTGGCGGAATTCCACGGGCTATCTCGTCTCATCCAGGGGATGACATCCACCTTACCTATATCAATTCGGCATGTCAGCCATGCCAAACCTATATTTTTTATATCGAACAAGGCGTTTCATAGTCTAGGGACAACCCACAACAAGACTCGCCACGGCGAGCGGGACTCTCCCATGAACAAGACCTATCACCTGCTGACGGGGTTGCACTTTGCGGTGTGCACCCTGGCCATGATCTGGCCCGGCGCCCTGATCGCCAACCGCATCGAGCCCATCGTGCTGGGCCTGCCCTTCCTGTTCTTCTGGTACGCCCTGTGGATGCTGGTGCTCTTCGCCGGCATGTGGGTGGCCTTCGTCGTCCGTCACGGAGGGGGCCGCCATGAGTGATTCCGTGATTATCATCGGCATTACGCTGGTCTACCTGGCGATGGTACTGGTGGTGGGCCTGCGCGCCCGCGGCCAGTCGAGCTCCAGCCTGGAAGGGTACGTGGCCGGCGGCCGACACGTGGGTGTCGTGATCCTCTTCTTTATCCTCGGCGCCGAGATCTTCTCCGCCTTCGCCTTCCTCGGTACCCCCGGCTGGGCCTATAAGCATGGCGCGCCGGCCTTCTATATCCTCGCCTATCTGTCGCTGGTGCCGATCACCATCTGGGCGCTGGGCCCGCGGGTGGCCAAGCTGGGTCGCGAGCGCGGCTACCTGACCCAGGGCGACATGATCGCCGACCACTACCGCAGCAAGCCGCTGGGCATGCTGGCCGGACTCATCGGCGTGGTCGCCCTGGTGCCCTACCTGACCATCCAGATCGCCGGCGCCGGCCTGCTGTTCCAGGCCGCCACCGACGGCATGGTGCCGTTCTGGCTGGGTGGCCTGCTGGCCTTCGTGGTGGTGGCCGCCTACGTGTTCTGCAGCGGTCTGAGCGGGATCGGCTGGACCAATCTGGTGCAGGGCGTGATGATGATCGCCATCGCCTGGTTCCTGGGCCTGGCCATCTCCGAGCGCCTCTATGGCGGCGTGGGCGAGATGTTCACCCAGCTCCAACAGCAGGCACCGGAGTACCTGACCATGCCCGGGGCCACCGGCATGGGCTGGGGCTACTTCAGCACCGCGGTGCTGGTCAGTGCCTTCGGCGGCGCCATGTGGCCGCACCTGTTCATGAAGTTCTACTCGGCGGACAGCGGCAAGACCCTGCGCAAGGTCAGCGTCTTCTACCCGCTCTATGCCTACCTGCTGGTCCCCCTGCTGTTCATCGGCTTCGCCGGGATCCTGGCCTTCGCCGATACGCCGCTGGAACGCGCCGACACCGTGCTGCTGAAGATGGTGATGGAGGTGGCCAACTTCTCGCCCTGGGTGATCGGCCTGATGCTCTCCGGCGCCCTGGCGGCGGCCATGTCCACCGGCGCCAACCTGGCGCACACCGCGGCCATCGTGCTGGTGCGTGACGTGATGGGCCCCACCGTGATGAAGAATGCCAGCGAGACGACCACGGTCAGCGTGACCCGCTGGAGCGTGCTGGGGCTGTCGCTGGCGGCGTACCTGATCGCGCTGCTCAACCCCGGCTCGCTGGTGATGATCCTGCTCACCGCCTACGGCGTGATCATCCAGCTGTTCCCGATGGTGATCGGCGCGCTGTTCCTTCCGCAGCTGCGCCGCGCCAGTGTGATGGCGGGTGCGCTGATCGGCAGCCTGGCCTTCCTGCTGATGGAGTTCGTGTGGAGCTCGCCGCTGGGCTGGCACGCCGGCGTCTGGGCCATGCTGCTCAACGTGGTGGCGGTCGCCGTCTGGCAGCACCTGGTCAGCGCCACGCAAGACAGCCAGCCCCGCATCCGCGACAGCCACTAAGCTCCGGGAGACACCGATGACGACGCAAACCGACACGTCAGATCTCAAGGGCGCCATCGGCGCCCAGGTGGAGGCGACCCTCGACAACGTTCAGGCGCTCTACCGCCAGATTCACCAGCATCCCGAGCTGCCCTTCGAAGAGCACGAGACCAGCCAGCGGCTCGCCGAGGCGCTGGAAGCGCTGGGCTATGAGGTGACCCGCGGCGTGGGCGGCACCGGCGTGGTGGCCCTGCTGCGCAACGGCGAGGGCCCCACGGTGATGCTGCGCGGCGACATGGATGCCCTGCCGATCAGGGAGGCCACCGGCCTCGAGTTCGCCAGCACCCGCACGGCCGAGACCGAGAGTGGCACGGTGCCGGTGATGCATGCCTGCGGCCACGACCTGCACAGCAGCTGCGTGGTGGGCACCGCCGCGGTGATGGCGGGGCTGAAAGACCGCTGGTCCGGTACCCTGATGCTGATCTGCCAACCCGCCGAGGAGATCTTCGGCGGGGCCAGGGCCATGCTCGACGACGGCCTCTACACCCGCTTCGCCCGGCCCGATGTCATCCTCGGCCAGCACAACATGCCGGCGCTGGCCGGCACCGTCGGCCATCGTGCCGGCAGCACCATGGCCGCCTGCACCAACCTCGCGGTGACGATCCACGGCGCCGGCGGTCACGGCTCCATGCCCGCCCAGACGGTGGATCCGGTGGTGATCGCCGCCCATGTGGTCACCCGCCTGCAGACCATCGTCTCCCGCGAGGTGCCGCCGGAGGAGACCGTGGTGGTCACCGTCGGCAAGCTTGCCGCCGGCACCCAGGCCAACATCATTCCCCACTCCGCCGAGCTCGAGATCAATATCCGCAGCTTCGACAACGCCCTCCACCGCCAGGTGGTGGCCGCCATCGAGCGCATCGTTCGCGCCGAGTGCGAGGCCGGGCGCTCGCCTCGGCCTCCGGAGTTCCGGGTGCTCAACGAGACCCTCGCCCTGCACAACGACCCGACGACGGTCGAGCGGGTGCGCCGGGCCCACGCCGAGCATTTCGGCGAGGCCAGCCTCTACGCCATGCCGCGCCTCAACGGCAGTGAGGACTTCCCGTTCTTCGGCAGCGCCGCGGAGGGCGGCTTCGGCGGCGAGGACATCCCCTACGTCTACTGGTTCATCGGCGCCACCCCCGCGGAGCGCTGGGCCGAGACGCCTGGTGAGAGCGTGGCGGAGAAGATGCGCCACCTGGAGATGCCTCACTCGCCCTACTACTTCCCGGGCAACGAGGTCACGCTGCGCACCGGCATCGAGGCCATGGCCGCCGGGGCCCTCGCCTACCTGGGCTAAACAAGCTAAGGGAACCAAAGTTTTTATAAGGGGATATCCCTTGCATGGCTCTTGGGAGATAGAGCCTTTCCATCACGACAACAATACACAGAGCAGAAACGATGCAACTCAAGAACAAACTCGCACTGGCCGTAGCAGTAGCTTCCATGTCCTCTCAGGTGCATGCCTTTGAGGTCGGAGAGGTCGACGGCACGACGTTCAACATCGGTGGCTACGTCAAGGCGGAGGGCATTTTCAACGACCCTGACGGTGAGGACCGGTCTTTCGACGGAACCGCTCGTCAGTCGCGGCTTAATTTCGAGGTCGACAGTGAAGTCCAGGGCCATGATGTGACGGCCTTCGTGGAGGGGGACTTCTGGGATAATGCCACCGATACGACCGACAGCAGCTACGCCATGCGTTTGCGTCATGCCTTCATCCAGGTCGACAATCTGACGCTTGGCCAGACGTGGAGCGGCCAGTTCTTCGCCACTGCGCCGCTCGACATCGCCGTCCTTGATTTCTATGGCCCGGGGATCGGCACTATTGCCGGTAGCGGGGCCGTCGTCCGCCCGGATCTCCTCCTGCACTATACGACCGGTGGTCTGCGGTTCAGTTTTCAGGACCCGCTCTACCGTAATGCCGACATGCCGGACCTGGTGGCCTCCTACACGCATCGAACCGAGCGTGGGCATGCCGTCAATGTGGCCGTCACCGGTCGCGAAGTCCAGACGGATGTCGATGATTCAGAGTTTGGCGCGGCGATCTCCCTGGCCGGGAAGCTGAACCTTGGTGCCACCGCGCTTTCCCTGACTGGCTATACGGGAGAGGGTAACAATGTGTCCTCCGGGTGGGGGTATAACGGCGCAGCAGCTCCGCTCCCCAATTTTGAGGACAGAGGGGAGGTCGATGCATCCGGCGACCTGGTCAGCACGACAGGATTTTCTGCCGGTGTCAGCCACCGATTCACCGAGAGTCTCCGTGGCAGCCTTCGCTATGGACAGGTGAAGGCCGACGAAGTGGCGCCGACGGTCGAGGACGATACGCTTCAGGTGACGAATGTGAACCTGATCTATACGTACCTGCCTGGCCTGGACTTCGGTGTCGAGTGGCGGGATCGTAACGCGCTCACGATGCCGCTTCGTCCGGGCGGCCAGCAAGTCGAGCTGATGGCCATGTATAAGTTCTGATGTGGTGACGCTTGGGTAGAGCCTTACCCCTGTTTTGATCGTTTAAAGGCGAGTCATCGCGCGCTAAAGCGCACGATGATTCGCCTCTTTTTTATGCTGGGATTGCCGGCGATCCCCATCCGGGCACCGACG
>JAWWBV010000139.1:0-6704 GCA_033720795.1 Halomonas sp.
AGCTCGGCCTGGCGGGTCTCGGCGAAGGAGGCCGGGCCGTCCTGCCGAAGCTGGGGATCAGGCTGCGGAGCGGGCTGAGGGTCGGTCTGGGCCTGGAGCGCCGCCGCCGGCAGCACCAGGGCGCCGCACAGCAGCAGGCGGCGGGCATAGCGTGACAGCATCATGAGGCCTCTTCCCCGCGCTCGTGGGTCGTCTCGTCTCGGGAGATCGGCTGGGAGACCGGCAGCGTCAGCAGCTCCGGTGCGCGCTGCTCCCGGGCGATGCGCAGGCCGTTCTCGAGACTCCGGCGCGCCGCCTTGTCGAGGGGCTGCCAGGCCCGGTCGTCGGCCTTCCAGACACCGCCCTCGCGGCCGTCCGGCGTCAGGTAGTAGAAGCCGACCCGGCCCAGCCGCAGGAAGTCCACCTCCCGCTCGCCGTCCAGCAGGCCGCGCCAGGCGTCCAGCTCGCGGCCGTAGGCGAGCTCGCCGCGCCAGGCGGCGAGCACGCGATCCAGGCGCTCGGCGGGCGACAGCGCCGGATCGGAGAGCGCACGCTCCAGGCTCGCGACCCGGGCGCGGCGCTCGTCCTGAAGGAACGGCAGATCGGCCTCGATCCAGCCGTCGAGGCGCTCGACCATCCCCCGCAACAGGGGCGGCAGCTCCTCGCGGGTCGTCGCGGCGCCCTCCAGGGCGCGTTCACGACGCGTCAGCATCTCCTCCTGACGCTCCACCACGCGCGCAAGCTCGGTGTTGTAGGCCTCGACCCGCTGCGCCTCGGCCCGGGCCCGGCGCAGCTCGCCGATCAGGCGGCGCGTCTCGTCGTCGGCGGCGTCGATGCGCGTCTGCAGCTCGGCCTGGCGGCGCTGCGCCTCGGCCGACCGATCGACCAGCGATTCCTGGGCCTGCCCTTGAGCCTGGGTCAGGCCGGCACCGCACAGGCCGACGACCGCGACCAGCGCGGCGGGGAAGCGAAACATCCTCAAGGCGACTCTCCGATGGTGATCTCGAACGGATCGAGACAGTGACACAAATGGGAATGCTTATCAATGCAAGATAAGGCACGCCCGTACGCAGCCCACCCACTTGCTGCATCCGCGGGGGATACATCACCAGGGAGCGCTCAGGATACTCTTCCCCACTTTCCATTTGGCCGTCGTGTGTCGTCCACACCCACACACTGACCTCGAGCAAGCCAACCGCCCAGCTCACATTTGATAATAATTCGCATTTGATTTACCATCCGAGCTCGACGTCCCCGGTGGAGGCCCCATGATCCAAGCGCTGTCGACGCTCTACATCGGTCCTCTGGAGGGCCTGTCGCCACCCCGGGTCGCGCCGATGCCGAGCCCGGGCGCCCTGCCCGCCCACACCCTGCTCGAGCAGGACTACCTCGCCGAGCTGCTCGACCGCTTCGGTACCCGTTACGGCCAGGGCGACCGCCGGGCGGTAGCCTCACTCTGGTCCAAGTGGCACTTCAGCGCGCTCGCGGCCCATGGCCTGGCCGCCAACCTGCTGCTCGAGCGCGACCTGCCGCTGGGGCTTCATGACCTGCACCTGGCGCAGTCCGCCGACGGCCAGACCACCGGCCTCGAGCTCCGTCATGCCGGCCATCCGCTGAGCGAGCTTGGCACCCTCTCGCGCTTCACCACCCTGCTCGACGGCCACCTGACGCCGCTGGTCGAGGCCCTGGCCATGGCCACTGGGGCCTCGGCCAGGGTGTTCTGGAGCAATGCCGGCAACTACTTCGAGCACTTCGCCGGCGTCCTCGCCCGGCATCCCATGGCCGGGCCGGACGTAGACGCGCCCGCCCAGGCGCTGATGGGGAGCCGCATGCTTCCCGACGGACGGCGCAATCCGCTGTACCGACCGGTACGCTACGTCACGCCCGAGACACCGGAGGCTCCCTCGCGCATCCGCCGCCTATGCTGCATCCGCTACCTGATCGACGAACTGGGCTACTGCACCAACTGCCCACTGGCGTGTCGGCGCGGTGCCCGCGCAGCCAGGGCGACCGGCTGAGCCCCCCGGCAGCCTGGAGCGGCCGGCCGGGGATCGTGGCTGCATTCACGAAGCCCCCTCCATCGCCCGAAGGGACCCGAAACCATCGAAGCGAGACCTCTCGGCTCAGTAACGCCAGGTCAGGTTGGCCATGACGTGGCGCGGGGCGCCGTAGAAGCCCTGATCCCACTTCAGGCTGGTCAGGTACTTCTCGTCGGTGACGTTGTTGACGTTGAGCGAGCCGGTGAGATGGTCGCTGACGTCATAGCTCGCCATCAGGTCGACCAGCGCATAGGCGTCCTGGCGGGTCTTGCCGTCGGCCCTGTCGCGCTCACGCTCGATGTCGTCCTGCCAGCGCAGCCGGGCGCCGACCTTGAGCGCAGCCAGGGACGCCGGCCGATAGCTGGTGGTCGCGCGCACCAGATGACGCGGGATATAAGTATTGGTGGCCTCGCCCTCGGCATCCTCGATCTCCAGGTAGGTATAGCCGGCGCTCGCCTGCCAGCCCGGCGCCAGCTCGCCGGCCAGGGTCACCTCCACGCCTTCGCTGGTGATGCCGTCGACCGCCTTGTAGGCCTCGCGCCCGTTCACCGTGCCATTCGGCTGGGCCACGTTGTTCTGCTCGGTGCGGAACACGGCCAGGGCCGCATCCGCGCCGCCGTCGAAGACGTCCGCCTTGAGCCCCAGCTCGTAGCTGCCGCCCTCGATGGGATCGAGGTACTGGCCACTGCGGTCCATCTCGGTCTGCGGATTGAAGATCTCGGTATAGCTGGCGTAGAGCGAGGCGCGGTCGGTCAGGTCGTAGATCAGGCCGGCATAGGGCGTCAGCTCGTTGTCGAGGGTAGTGTCCTGGGAGCTGCCGTACTGCTCGCCCACGGTATCCAGCCAGCTCATCCGTGCACCGACCACGGCCGTCCAGCGATCGGCCAGGTCCAGCTTGCCAGCACCGTAGACGCTGCGCTCCTTGATGGTGGCGTCGTTGACGAAGTCGGGGTCGCCGAAGCCGGGCTCCGGATAGTCGCCATCCCACTGGTCCAGGGGCGGCAGGTCCTCCGACGCGTCCGCGTAGAGGGAACTCTGCTGATTCCGACTCTGGCTCCAGTCCGAGCCCAGCACCAGCTGATGGGTGCGCCCGAACGCTTCGACGTCGCCCTTGGCATGAACGTCCGCCACCCACTGCTCCAGGTGCCGATCGTATTTGCTCAGATAGAAGTTGTTGGGAATCCGCCCCGTGTCGGCATCCGGCACGGTACCGATAAAGAACAGCTCGGTGTCGGAGACCATGTCCAGATGGGTCACCGTGCCCTTGAGCGACCAGTCGTCGGAGAGCCGCTGGGTCAGCTCGACGAAGCTGCGCTGGGTCTCGCCGTTCCAGTAGGACCAGTCGGGCGCCGACGACGTCGAGCGGTCATAGTCGGTGGGGTTGCCGGCCGAGTCGTAGAGCGGCAGCGCCCCCCACATGTTGCTGTCGGTGTCGTTCTGCTGCCAGGTGTGCCCCAGCGCCAGCCGGGTGCTGTCGGTCGGGTCCGCCTCCAGCACGCCGTAGAGCACGCCCCGCTCCCGATGTAGCCGATCCAGGTAGGAGTCGCCCTCCTGCCCCATGGCGACCAGGCGGCCACGCACCCGGCCCGCGTCGTCGAGGGGGCCGGAGAGGTCAACTTCCAAGCGACGATGGTCCCAGCTGCCCAGGGTGGTCGACACCGAGGCCTGGGGCGTCGCGGTGGGGCGCTTGCGGATGAAGTTGACGGTGGCCGCCGGGTTGCCCGAGCCGGACATCAGCCCGGTAGCCCCGCGCACCACCTCGACGCGGTCGTAGAGGGCGGTATCGATGTCGCCGTGGACGTTGTTGTAGGGCATGGGCAGGCGCAGGCCGTCGACCTGCAGGTTCGAGATCTCGAAGCCACGCGAGCTGTAGTAGGTACGGTCCGTTTCAACACGCTCCACCGTCACGCCCGGCGTGCTCTCCAGGACGTCATTGATCGTATTGAGATTGAAATCCTCGATCTGGGCGCGGGTCACCGTGGAGACGGACTGCGGCGTCTCACGGGGCGTCAGATCGAGCCGGGTCGCGGTGCTGGTCTGGGCGACCCGGTAGTCATCGGCGCCCTCGGTGACCAGCGACAGCGCCTCGGCCTCGACGGTGACCGTCTCGAGCACTTCGGCGGACGCGGCCTCCTCGGCCAGCAGGGCGGGCGAGCCCAGCACGAGGCTGCCGAGGGTGGCGAGGCCGAGGGCGCGACGCACGGCCTGGGCGAGGGGGTCGACCCCGGCGCGGCGGGAAGCGGATGGGAACATGGGGGAGCAAGCCTCTGGGTCTTATGCACGGAAACGCGCATGATAATGACTCGCATTAATAACAACAACCCAATTGAAACTTATTCTCGCTGGACGCATCCACGTCGACCGGCCGCCGCCTGGAGGCAAAGAACGGGGCTCGCGTCAGCCCGAGATCGCGATCGCCGCCTCGACCTCGCCGGTCTGCACCCGCCACTGGGCGGCGTAGCGGCCGTCCCGGGCGAGCAGCTCGGCGTGGGTGCCCCGCTCGACCACGCGACCGGCCTCGATGACGGCGATCGCATCGGCGTGGACGATGGTCGAGAGCCGATGGGCGATCATGATCACGGTGCGGCCGTGGCCGATGCGCGCGAGGGAGCGCTGGATCGCCGCCTCGGTCTCGTTGTCCACGGCGCTGGTGGCCTCGTCGAGCACCAGGATCGGCGGATCCTTGAGCAGCGCCCGGGCCAGCGACAGCCGCTGGCGCTGGCCGCCGGAGAGGCGCACCCCGCGCTCGCCCACCGCGGTGTCGAGCCCCTGGGGCAGCGCCTGGATGAAGTCCCAGGCCTCGGCGGTGCGCGCCGCCTCGACGATCTCGGCCTCGGGAGCCTCGGGCCTTCCATAGGCGATGTTGTCACGCACCGTGCCCTCGAACAGGTAGACGTCCTGGCTGACCAGGCCGATGGCCCCGCGCAGCGACGCCAGCGACACGGCGTCGACCGGCTGGCCGTCGACGGTCACCCGCCCCGCGTCGGGGTCGTGGAAGCGCAGCAGCAGCTTGATCAGCGTCGACTTGCCGGAGCCGGTGGCCCCGACCAGCGCCAGGGTATGCCCCGCCGGCACGGCCAGGTCGATGCCCTGGACCCCGGCGCCCCCCTCGTCGTACCGGAAGCTCACCGCCTCGAAGGCCACCGCGCCGCGCACCGGCGCGGCCAGCGCCTCGGTGGCCTCGTCGCGCACCCGGATGGGCGTGGCGATCAGGTCGAGGATGCGCCGGGTGCTGGCCATGGCGCGCTCGAAGAGGTCGATCACCTGGGCCAGCCCGGTGAGCGGCCACAGCAGCCGCTGGGTGAGGAACACCAGCACGCCGTAGGCGCCCACGTTGAGCTCGCCCGAGAGCGCCATCATGCCGCCCACGGTGAAGGTGGCGAGGAAGCCGGTGAGGATCGCCATGCGGATCACCGGGATGAAGGCGGAGCTCAAGCGAATCGCCCGGCGGTTGGCCGCCACGTAGGCCTCGCTGGCGGCCTTGAGGCGCTCGGCCTCGCGGGCCTCGGCGGTGAAGCTCTTGATGGTGGCGATGCCCGCCAGGTTGTTGGAGAGGCGGCTTGAGAGCTCGCCGACCCGTTCGCGGACGTCGGCGTAGAGCGGCCCGGCCTTGCGCTGGAAGTAGAAGGCGCCCCAGACGATCAGCGGGATCGGCGTGAAGGCCAGCAGCGCGATCAGCGGCGAGAGCACGAAGAACACCGCGCCCACCGCCACCACGGTCACCGCGACCTGGATCATGGCGTTGGCGCCGCCGTCGAGGAAGCGCTCGAGCTGGTTGACGTCGTCGTTCATGGTCGCCACCAGCTGCCCCGAGCTGCGTGACTCGAAGAAGCCCATGTCCAGCCGCTGGGCATGCTCGTAGGCGTCCTGGCGCAGGTCGGCCTGCAGCCGCTGGGCCAGGTTGCGCCAGAGAATCTGGAACAGATACTCGAACAGCGACTCGCCGGCCCAGATGAAGAAGGTCAGCACGCCGAGCACCAGGATCTGCTGCTCGGCGGTGGTGAAGCCGAGCCCGGCGACGAAGCTCTCCTCCTGGTTGACCACCACGTCGATGGCCACGCCGATCAGGATCTCCGGGGCGATATCGAAGAGCTTGTTGAGGATCGAGCAGAGGGTGGCGGCGAGGATGCGACGCCGATAGCCCCGGGCATAGCGCAAGAGGCGCCCCAGGGCCTGGAAGCTGGAAGCGGTGGAAGACATCGAGACGGTCCTTGTTGGCGGGGGCCCAAGCCTACGGCATGTCGCCGCCCCAGCCAACCGATGGTATTGATAAGTATTATTATTTGGCTTACGCTTTGCGAAAATACTCCCCGCCTCTCCGGGGCGGCCTTCCGCGAGCGGAGCCCTCATGATCGAAACGCGCGCCGCCTCCTTCGAGGTCAACGGCCAGTGCCTGCTTGAGCCCCTCGACCTGGAGTTCGCCCAGGGCCGGGTCCATGGCCTGATCGGCCACAACGGCTCGGGCAAGTCGACCCTGCTCAAGCTGCTGGCCCGCCAGCAGGCCGCCAGCCGGGGGGAGCTTCGCCTGGACGGCAAGCCGATGACGGCCTGGGGCCATCGCGCCTTCGCGCGCCGGGTCGCCTACCTGCCCCAGCACCTGCCCGCCGCCGACCACCTCACCGGCCGCGAGCTGGTGGGCTTCGGCCGCTACCCCTGGCGCGGCCTGCTGGGCCGCCACGGCCGCGA
>JAWWBV010000140.1:0-6698 GCA_033720795.1 Halomonas sp.
CAGACGATCAGGCTGGCCACGAACACCCAGGCGAAGATGCCGAGGATGCCGATGACCTGCGCCCCGAAGCCGGCATCGCCATTGGTCAGCGGCACCGCCAGCACGCCCCAGATGCCCACCACGCCGTGCACGGAGATGGCACCCACCGGGTCATCCAGCTTCAGCTTGTCCAGGGTCACGATGGCGATGACCACCAGCAGGCCACCCACGGCGCCGATGATGGCGGCGCCCAGGGCGCTGGGCGAGAGCGGGTCGGCGGTGATGGCCACCAGGCCCGCCAGGGCGCCGTTCAGCGACATGGTCAGGTCGGCCTTGCGGAACCACAGCTTGGCCAGGATCAGCGCGGCGATCACGCCACCGGCGGCGGCCGCGTTGGTATTCACGAACACCTGGGCCACGTTGTTGGCGGAGGCAACGTCGGACATCTTCAGCTCGGAGCCGCCGTTGAAGCCGAACCAGCCCATCCACAGGATGAAGGTACCCAGGGTGGCCAGCGGCAGGTTGGCGCCGGGGATGGCGTAGATGCTGCCGTCCTTGCCGTACTTGCCCTTGCGCGGGCCAAGCACGATGACCCCGGCGAGCGCCGCGGCCGCACCGGCGAGGTGCACGATGCCCGAGCCGGCGTAGTCGGAGTAGCCGACCTCGGCCAGCCAGCCGCCGCCCCAGGTCCAGTAACCGGACACCGGATAGATGAAGCCGGTCATGACCACGGCGAAGGCCAGGAAGGCCCACAGCTTCATGCGCTCGGCCACGGCGCCGGAGACGATGGACATGGCGGTGGCCACGAACACCACCTGGAAGAAGAAGTCCGAGCGCATGGAGTAGTAGGGGGCGTCATCGCCGCCGGCGAGCACCGCCTCGACCCCGTTCTCGCTGCCGATTAGCGCGCCCAGGCTCGGCAGGACGCCGCCGGCATCGCTGGAGTACATCACGTAGTAGCCGACCAGCAGGTACATGGTGCAGGCGATCGCGAACAGGGCGATGTTCTTGGTGAGGATCTCGGCGGTGTTCTTGGAGCGCACCAGGCCCGCCTCGAGCATCGAGAAGCCGGCGGCCATCCACATCACCAGGACGCCGCAGATCAAGAAGTAGAAGGTATCGAGCGCATAGCTCAGTTCGGGAAGTTCACTCATGGTGTCTCTCCACGTCGGGAAATAAAGGGAGGGGCCGTCAGACGGCGTCGGCACCGCGCTCGCCGGTGCGGATGCGGATCACGTCCTCCAGCGGCGTGACGAAGACCTTGCCGTCGCCGATCTTGCCGCTGTTGGCCGCGCTGCAGATGGCGTCCAGCACGGTCTCGAGGCGCCCGTCGTCCACGGCGACCTCGACCTTGACCTTGGGCAGGAAGTCGACGACGTATTCGGCACCGCGATAGAGCTCGGTGTGGCCCTTCTGGCGGCCGAAGCCCTTGACCTCGGTGACGGTGATGCCCTGCACGCCGTTGTCGGCGAGCGCCTCGCGGACGTCGTCGAGCTTGAAGGGCTTGATGATGGCGGTGATCAGCTTCATGACGGATCTCCCCTGCGTGATAAGTGGGCGGCGTGGTGCCCCCCGAGAAGTGGCTGCCCTGCTGCTGCGCAAACCGTGCCACTCTTCACAATTGCTTCGTGAAATCAGTGTATTGAGGGAAGATATCGACCCGCGCTCGAAGCCGGGGCGCGGAACGCGCGGTGAGCGCGCACTCTTCTGGTGCCTCGTCGTGGCGCACGTGCACCACAAGCAGGCAGCGGCCGATGATGCGCCCCGCCGGTGGCTTGCGTATCCTTTGGCGAGGCATCCACTCACGATTCAGGAGAGACACCATGGTGAGCCACGATCGCATCAGCCGCCTGGCCCAGCAGATCGGCGACCGGCTGCAGGGGGCGTCCCAGGCCCCGGAAGAGGTGCAGAAGGGCATCCAGCAGGTGGTCAAGGGCGCCTTCGATCGCCTGGAGCTGGTGTCGCGGGAGGACTTCGACATCCTGATGGACGTGATGCAGCGCACCCGGTCGCGGGTCGAGGCGCTGGAGCAGCAGGTGGCGGCGCTGGAGGAGGCGCTCGACGCCTCGAAGGCGAGCGACACGGCCGAGGCGCCGAGCGTCGCCGCCCCGCCCGAATCCGCTCTCGAGGCAGGCGGCCCCGAGACGGGCAGTGACGATCCACGCCCCGAGGAAGACGCCGGCGCCGGCGAGTCCCACCGCTGATCCTCGCCCGGCGTCGGGCGCCCCCCGCCGGCCTGGACTAGCCTGAGGGCACACAGGCGGCGAGGGATCGCGCATGACGCTGGCAATCATCCACACCCGGGCCGGCCTCGGCCTCGAGGCCCCCGAGGTGCTGGTCGAGGTGCATCTGGCCAACGGACTGCCCGGCATCACCCTGGTGGGGCTGCCGGAGGCCGCGGTGAAGGAGAGCCGCGAGCGGGTGCGCAGCGCCCTGGTCAATGCCGGCTTCGACTTCCCCCTGCGGCGCATCACCCTCAATCTCGCCCCCGCCGACCTGCCCAAGGAGGGCGGCCGCTTCGACCTGCCCATCGCCCTGGGGCTGCTGGTGGCCTCGGGACAGGTGCCGCCCGAGGCCCTCGAGGGAGTCGAGTGCGCCGGTGAGCTGGCCCTGGACGGCCGGCTGCGACCGCTCGGCGGGGTGCTGCCGATGGCCATGGCCACGCGCCAGGCGCGCCGCCGGCTGATCGTGCCCCGGGCCAACGCCGACGAGGCGGCCCTGGCCGGCGATCTGGAGGTGCTGCCCGCCGATCACCTGCTCGAGGTGGTGGCCCACCTGCTCGGCCAGACGCCGCTGCTTCGCCACCGTGCGTCCGGCCCCGCCCCGGCCTCGACGCCGGTGCCCGACCTCGCCGACGTGCGCGGCCAGCACCAGGCGCGGCGCGCCCTGGAGGTGGCCGCGGCCGGCGGCCACAACCTGTTGTTCGCCGGGCCGCCCGGCACCGGCAAGACCATGCTGGCCAGCCGCCTGCCGGGCATCCTGCCGCCGCTCACCGAGCAGGAGGCGCTGGAGGTGGCGGCGATCCGCTCGGTCAGCGGGCTGTCCCACGCCGCCGAGTGGGGCGTGCGCCCCTTCCGTGCCCCCCACCATACCGCCAGTGCCGTGGCCCTGGTGGGCGGCGGCTCGAAGCCGCGTCCCGGCGAGATCTCCCTGGCCCACCGGGGCGTACTGTTCCTCGATGAGCTGCCGGAGTTCTCCCGCCACGTGCTGGAGGTGATGCGCGAACCCATGGAGTCGGGGCAGATCCATATCGCCCGGGCCAACCACGAGCGACGCTTTCCCGCCGGTTTCCAGCTGGTCGCGGCGATGAACCCCTGCCCCTGCGGGCACCTGGGCGATCCGCGCCGGCCCTGCCACTGCACCGCGGCGCAGATCCAGCGCTACCAGTCGCGGCTCTCCGGGCCGCTGCTCGATCGCATCGATCTCCAGGTGGAGGTACCGGCGCTGGCACCGGAGCAGCTGACCTCCCGGGAGCCGGGCGAGACCTCGGCAGCGGTGCGCGAGCGGGTGCTGGCGGCGCGGGCGAGGCAGGCGGCCCGCGGCGGGCTCAATGCCCGGCTATCCGGGCGCGCGCTGGAGGAGGCCTGCGGCCTCGAGGCCGAGGATCGGGCCTGGCTCGCCGGCGTGCTGGAGCGGCTCAGGCTGTCGGCGCGGGCCTACCATCGGGTGCTGCGGGTGGCCCTGACCCTGGCCGACCTGGCCGGGGAGGCGCGCCCCGGCCGCGACCAGCTGATCGAGGCCATCGGCTATCGACAGCTCGATCGACTGCTCAAGGGGTGAGGCGCTCCGTGATCAGAGTGCCGTGGCGTCGAGCGCGCCTTCGATCTCGGTGCGCCAGGCGGGCGCGTCGCGTCCCAGACGGCGCAGCGTCAGGCTCAGGCGGTAGGGCAGCAGCTCACGGTCTGATAGCCGCAGGCGGGGGCCGTTGGCGCTCAGGCGGCTCTCCAGGCGCCACTGGTTGTCGTGACCGCCTTCGGCCATGGCCGGTCGCCACGCCAGCACCTGGGGGCCGTCGTCGACCGCCAGCAGGGCGCGGGTCAGGCTCTCGAGCAGGCGCGTGTCGGCGAGGGGCAGCCCGGCGTCGACCTGTGGCATGGCCAGCAGCAGGACCTCATCGACCGCCGGATCGGGCAACGGCGGGGTCGCCGTGACCGCTTCGGCGGCGCGCTCGCTCAGGCCGAACAGGGCCTGGCGCACGGTGGTCGGCTGCTCCGGGGTGCCGGCGCAGCCGGCCAGCACCAGCAGGCACGCCACTACAGGCAGGTGGCGGATCATGGCGAGGGCCTCCGGACGAGCGGGGTGTCGGCCGCGGCCAGCCTTGCGACGAAGCGGTCGAGCACCGTGAAGAGCTCGCGGCGAATCGGCTCGGCCTCGTTGACCAGATGATGGCGGGCCTCGGGGTGGCGATGGATCTCGGCGTTGGGGAACTTGCGGTTGAGCACCTCGAGGTTCCATTCCCAGTCCACGGTCAGGTCCTGCTCGCCCTGCAGGATCAGCGTCGGCACCGGGCTCGGCGGCAGCGCCAGCAGTTGCGGCATCCAGCGGCGCATGGCGCCGACCCAGTCCATCGCCAGGCGGTCGGCCTGCAGGGGGTCGCTCTCGCGCAGGAAGTCGGCGAACTCGGCATCCGTGGAATTCGCGCGAAACTTGCGCGGGATCGACTCCACGAAGGGGCCCACCAGGCGGTGTAGCCAGCTAGACTGATTCCACCCCCAGGGGCGCACCAGCGGAGCCAGCAGCGCGAGTCCCGACCAGTGGCCGTCGTCGCCGCGCGTCAGGGCGTCGGTGGCGAGAATCGCCGCCCCGGTGCTCTGCCCGACGCCGAGCCAGGGGCGCGGAGCCAGCCCCTCGTCGTGAAGATGTTGCTGCAGGTGGTGCAGGCAGCGGCCGTAGTCCTCGAAGTCGTCGATGGAGGCGCGGCGGCCGCTGGAGAGGCCATGGCCCGGCAGGTCCCAGAGGACGACCCGCCAGCCCCGCGCGAGCAGGCACTCCAGCAGGTGGCGGTAGAGGCCGAGGTGGTCGAAGTAGCCGTGCACGACGAAGGCGGTGCCGAGGGGCGCCTCGGGGCTCCAGACCTGCGTCCAGAGGCGAAAGTCGCCGGCCTGCAGGTAGCCCACGTAGAGCCCCACCCGCTCGGCGAGCAGGGGCGCCAGGCCATAGTGGTCCAGGTAGCGCTCGAGCGCCTGACCGGAGAGGTCGGCGGGGGCGAGGGGCCCCAGGGCCTGCAGGGGGGTAAAGTCGCTCATCGGTTTCTCCGCAACGCTCGTTCATGCTAGCGCCAAGCCGAGGGCGCGACCAGCGGCGCCGTCGGCGAGCGTCGTCGGGCGGGGGCCGGAGCTCATCATTTGGTCTAGCTTTCGGCCCGTCGGGGCGGCAATGGCTTTACATGTGGAAGCAATTTCCACAAAATCGATGCTACGCAGTCATCTTTCCCTGTCCGGCCGGTCGGTGCCAGGGGGCACCGAGCAGCCAAGCACGAGGAGTACGACCCATGACCCAACGCATTGCTCGCCACCGCCTCCAGGTGGCCGCCGAGCTGGACCGCTTCATCAACGAACAGGCCCTGCCGGGCACCGGCGTCGATCCCGACGCCTTCTGGAGCGGGGTCGACGCCCTCTTCCATGACCTGGCCCCGCAGAACCGCGAGCTGCTCGCCGAGCGCGACCGCCTGCAGGCGAAGCTCGACACCTGGCACCGCGAGAACCCCGGCCCGGTCCGCGACATGGCCGCCTACCGTGCCTTCCTCGAGGAGATCGGCTACCTCGTCAAGGCCCCGGCCAAGGTCAGCGTGACCACCGCCAACGTCGACGACGAGATCACCACCCAGGCCGGCCCGCAGCTGGTGGTGCCGGTCAACAACGCCCGCTACGCGCTGAACGCCGCCAACGCCCGCTGGGGCAGCCTCTATGACGCCCTCTACGGCACCGACGCCATCCCCGAGGAGGACGGCGCCGAGAAGGGCGCGAGCTTCAACCCGAAGCGTGCCGAGAAGGTCATCGCCTACGCCCGCGGCGTGCTCGACCGCGCCGCGCCGCTGGCCAGCGGCTCCCACGCCGACGCCGAGGGCTACGCCCTGCGCGACGGCAAGCTCGTCGTCTCCCTGAAGGGCGGCGGCGAGACCGGCCTCGCGGATGCCGGCCAGCTGGTGGGCTTCGATGGCGAGGCCGCTTCGCCCTCCGCGCTGCTGCTGGCCCATCACGGCCTGCACCTGGAGATCCAGATCGATCCGGACGACGCCATCGGCAAGACCGACGCGGCCGGCGTCAAGGACGTGGTCGTCGAGGCCGCGCTGAGCACCATCATGGACTGCGAGGACTCCGTGGCCGCGGTGGACGCCGAGGACAAGGTCGGCGTCTACGCCAGCTGGCTGGGGCTGATGAAGGGCGATCTCGAGGAGCAGGTCGAGAAGGGTGGCAAGACCATCACCCGCCGCCTCAAGGGCGACAGCACCTGGCAGGGCGTCGATGGCGGCAGCGTGACCCTGCCCGGGCGCTCGCTGATGTTCGTGCGCAACGTGGGCCACCTGATGACCACCCCGGCGGTGCTCGACGCCGAGGGCAAGGAGCTGCCCGAGGGCATCCTCGACGGCATCGTCACCGCACTGATCGCCCTGCACGACCTCAAGAAGGGCGAGGGCGAGCCGCGCAACTCGCGGACCGGCTCCATGTACATCGTCAAGCCGAAGATGCACGGGCCGAAGGAAGTCGCCTTCGCCAACA
>JAWWBV010000141.1:0-6663 GCA_033720795.1 Halomonas sp.
ATGGCGGGCTTCATGCTGGCCCGCGTCAGCGAGTGCATGCGGCCCCCTCTGCTGGTGGCGGCCACCACCAGCATGGCCGAGGCGGTGCATACCCTGAACGACAGCCACGCCGACAGCCTGCTGGTCGAGGGCGAGCAGGGACCGGGCATGGTGACCAAGACCGACCTGCTCAACGCCCTGGTCCTCGAGGGCCTGACCCAGCAGAGCCCGGTGCAGGACGTGGCGCACTATGCGCTGATCACGGCCACGCCCCAGCAGTACCTGTTCGAGGTGCTGGTGCAGATGACCCGCTGCAAGGTCGAGCGGGTCGTGGTCATGGAGGCGGAGCGCCCCTGCGGCGTGGTCGAGCTGACCGATGTGCTCAGCTACTTCTCCAGCCGCAGCTACGTGGTGAGCCTGCAGGTGGAGCAGGCGAACAGCCTGGAGTCGCTGGCCGCCGCCAGCCGCCGCACCCCGGAGCTGGTCAAGGCGCTGATGGCCCAGGGCGTCAAGCTGCGCTTCGCCATGGGGCTGCTGGCCGCCCTCAACGGGCGCATCATCAACAAGGCCTGGGGCTTTCTGATCGACGAGCAGTATCACGACCAGAGCTGCCTGATGGTGATGGGCAGCGAGGGGCGCGGCGAGCAGATCCTCAAGACGGACCAGGACAACGGCCTGATACTCGCCGACGACCTCGAGTGGCCCGACTGCCAGGAACAGATGCAGCGCCTCACCGAGACGCTGATCGAACTGGGCTACCCGCCGTGTCCCGGCGATATCATGGTCTCCAATCCCGAGTGGGTGGGCACCGAGAGCCAGTGGCGCGGGCGCATCGCCCAGTGGGCGGCGAAACGCGACGGCGAGAGCCTCATGCGGCTGGCGATCCTGCTCGACGCCCACCCGGTGGCCGGCAACGCCGCGCTGCTCGAGCGGCTGCGCGTGGAGCTCTTCGAGCGCTGCAGCCGCGACGAGATCCTGCTCTCCTACTTCGCCCGCACGGCGCTGCGCTTCTCCACCCCCCTGACGCTGTTCGGGTCGCTGAAGAAGCCCCAGCACGGGGTGGACATCAAGAAGGGCGGCATCTTCCCCATCGTCCACGGGGTCCGCACCCTGGCCCTCGAGCGGCGCATCATGGCGACCTCGACGCTGGCGCGGCTCGAGGCGCTGGTCGCCGACGGCCGCCTGGAGGAGCGCTTCGCCGAGGACCTGGGCGAGGCGCTGTCGCTGTTCACCGAGCTGAGGCTTCGCCAGCAGCTCGAGCGCCTCGACGATCCCGAAGGCAAGGGCGAGGCGCCCGACCGGGTGGTGGTGCAGGAGCTCTCCTCCCTGGAGCGGGACCTGCTCCGCGAGGCCCTGCACATCGTCAAGGAGTTCAAGCAACGGCTCTCGCACCGCTTTCACCTGGAATATTCCTGACCGGCGACGCGCTCGCCTTCCGCTTACCACGACACCAGGAGGTTTGACCGATGCTCAGGGCCCTGCGCCGCGCCGCCGATCGGCGCCGTCAGGTAGACGGCGATCACGGCTGGCTCTTTACGCCCTACACCGGCGAGGAGCTGGTCGCCATCGACTGTGTGACCACCGCTCCCGACCCGCGTCGGGCCGAACTGGTATCGCTGGCCGCGGTCCGCCTGCGCGGTGACCGGGTGCTGACCAGCGACTCCCTCGACCTGCGGCTGGCGCGTCCCGCCAGCCTCTCTGGCGATTCGATCCGCCTGCACCGCCTGCGCGGCATCGACCTGGCCGAGGGGGCCGGCATCGACGAGGCGCTGGCGCAGTTCCTGGACTTCGTCGGCAATCGTCCACTGATCGGCTGGCGCCTGGACGACGACCTGACGCTGCTCAACCGCTACCTGCGGCCGCGCTTCGGCTTCGACCTGCCCAACGCCTGCATCGACGTGGCCCAGGTCTACTATCGCCGGCTGCGCCGCCAGCACCCCGAACTCGTCACCCGGCCGCGCTTCGAGCAGGTGGCAGAGCGCCTGGGGGTGCCGGTGATGGGGCGGCACACGGCGCTGGGCGACGCCGTGACCGCGGCGCTGATCCACCTGCGATTGACGCGCAGCCCGCCCGAGGTCGAGCGTTCCTGCTGATCTCCGGGGTGCAGGCGGGCCCTCGTCGCCTGTCGGCGGCGAGGATGGTAGGATAGCGCCCGCCATTTCCAGCCGCCCAGGCAGCGCCGATACCATGCCAGACGCCCTGATGTTTGATCCCCGCGAGACCGCCCCGCGTCCCGTCGCCGATCCCGCGACGCCTCCCGACGAGACCGATGCGTCGGACAAGCGTGCGTTCAACAAGCTGCAGAAGCGGCTGCGTCGCCAGGTGGGCAACGCCATCATCGACTACGGGATGATCCACGAGGGGGACAGGGTGATGGTCTGCCTCTCCGGGGGCAAGGACAGCTACACCCTGCTGGAGATCCTGCGCAGCCTGCAGCGCAACGCGCCGGTGAACTTCTCCCTGGTGGCGGTCAACCTCGACCAGAAGCAGCCCGGCTTCCCCGAGCATGTGCTGCCCGAGTACCTGGACCAGCTCGACGTCGAGTACCACATCCTCGAGCGCGATACCTACTCGGTGGTCAAGGAGAAGACCCCCGAGGGCAAGACCACCTGCGCGCTCTGCTCGCGGCTGCGGCGCGGCTCGCTGTACGGCTTCGCCGAGGAGATCGGGGCCACCAAGGTGGCGCTCGGGCACCATCGCGAGGACATCCTCGAGACGCTGTTCCTCAACATGTTCTTCGGCGGCAGCCTCAAGGCGATGCCGCCCAAGCTGCTCTCCGACGACGGCAGGAACATGGTGATCCGCCCGCTGGCCTACTGCCGGGAGGCCGACATCGCCGAGTTCGCCCGCCGGATGGCGTTCCCGATCATTCCCTGCAACCTCTGCGGCTCCCAGCCGAACCTGCAGCGCCAGGTGGTCAAGGAGATGCTGGCCGAGTGGGAGGTCAAGCATCCGGGGCGGCTCGAGAGCATGTTCAAGGCGGTCACCAACGTGGCGCCCTCCCAGCTGGCCGACCGGGCGCTCTTCGACTTCGAAGGCCTCGAGGAGAAGCAGGCGCGCCTCAACGCCGATCGCATCGAGCTCCACAACGAGTCGCCGTAAGCTTTAAGCGGTAAGCCATAAGACAACCCCACCGCCGCTAGGCGAGTGGGGTTATCTTTGCTAGGGAGCATCTCAGGCTAATCAAGAGCTTACAGCTCACGCGAAGGCGTGCTAGCGGCAGCCTTCCTGTTCGGCCACCTCGATCAGCGCCTCCAGATCGAGGATGTTGACCTCGCGGCCGGACACGGCCACCAGCGCCTGGGACTGGAAGCGGCTCAGGATGCGGCTGACGGTCTCCACCGCGAGCCCGAGGTAGTTGCCGATGTCGGCCCGGGACATCGAGAGCCGGAAGCTGTAGGGGGAGTAGCCACGCCGGCGGAAGCGGTCGGAGAGGCTGGTGAAGAAGGTCGCCAGGCGCTGGTCGGCGGTCTTGCGCGACAGCAGGCGCATCATGCGGCGGTCGTCGCGCATCTCCTTGCTCATGCTGCGATAGAGCTGGCCGCGCAGCTCGGGGAGCGACTCGGAGAGGGCGTCGAGGCGATCGAAGGGGATCTCGCAGACGGTGGTGGTCTCCAGCGCCACCACCGTGCCCGGATAGCGCTCCTCGTCGATGCCGTCGAGGCCCACCAGTTCGCTGGGCAGATAGAAGTTGGTCAGCTGGTCCTCGCCGCTGCCCTCGGTGGTCACCTGCTTGAGGCTCCCCGAGCGCACCGCGAAGACGCTGGTGAACGGGGTGCCCTGGCGGAACAGTGCCTCGCCCTTCTTCAATGGCGGTCGGCGGCGGATGATGGCATCGAACTGATCCATGTCCTGCACTTCGAGCGCCAGCGGCAGGCAGAGCGAGCTCAGGCTGCAGGTCTGGCAGCGCGTCTCGTTCAGCAGGGCACGGCGCCTGCCGGTTGCGGGGTCGGACATGCTCTCCTCCATGGATGGTGGCTCAATGCCCATTATGGGGGATAGTCGTCCACCGGCAAAGCACCGCTTGTCACCTCGCCGATCAGGGCGCGGCGGGGTAGGCGTCGAAGGTCGCCGCCAGTTGACGGATCATCGGGCGCCCGGTGGGCGTCACGCGCCACCGCAGACCCTGGCGCACGACCAGTCCCTGCGGCTCGGCCCGGGCCAGGCGCGCCAGCGGCTCGGCGAGATGGGCCTCGGCGTCCAGGCCGAAGGCCTCGCCGAGGGCCGCCAGGTCGAGGAGGAGCTCGCACATCAGGCTCTCGATGGCGGCGCTGCGCAGCCGGTCGTCGAGGCTCAGCCGATGGCCGACGGCGGTGGGCAGCTCGCCCCGGTCCAGCGCCGCCTCATACGCCTCGAGCCGCAGCGGATTGCGCACGTGCAGCGTTTCCAGGCGGGAGACCGCCATCACGCCCAGGCCAACCAGGTCATGGCGCTCGCGTCCGGCCCCGACGGCCCCGGCCAGGCGGTCATCGCCCCGCACGAAGCGGTCGTGGCCGAGGTGCACGTAGCCTGCGGCGGCGAGCCTCTCGGTGGCCGCCTGCAGCATCGCCTGGACCTCCTGGGGGGCGGGCAGGTCGGCGGGGGGGATCCGGCGCTGCCGGGGGAAGCGCTCGGGCTGGTGGCGGTAGTGGAACAGCGACAGCCGTGACGGTGCCATGGCGATGACCTGCTCGAGGGTGGCGATGAAGCCGTCCCGGGTCTGGCGGGGCAGGCCGAGGATCAGGTTCAGGTTCACGGAGGCGAAGCCCAGCCGGTCCGCCTCGTCGAGCAGCTGCTCGGTCAGGCCGCGTCCCTGCTCACGGTTGATCGCTCGCTGGACCTCGGGATCCAGGTCGAGTACCTCCAGGCTCAGCCGGTTGAAGCCCAGCGCCTCGAGATGGCGCAGGGTGAAGACATCGGCCTCGCGGGGGTCGATCTCGATGAGGTACTCCCGGTCGCGATCGCCGGCCAGCCGGAAGCGGGCGTCCAGCCGGTCGATCAGGTCGCTCATCTGGTTCAGGGTCAGGAAGGTCGGCGTGCCGCCGCCCCACTGCAGGGAACGGATCTCCCGTCGGGCGTCCAGGTGGCGACCGGTCAACACCATCTCGCGGTCGAGGCGGCTGAGGTACGCCTCGGTCAGCCGGGTATCCGAGGTGGTAACCGGCCGACGGGTGCAGTGATAGCAGGCCTGCTGGCAGAAGGGCAGGTGCACGTAGAGCGACAGCGGGCGCGCCGCGGCGTTGCTGTGCTCGAGCGCGCGGCGGTACGCCTCGGCGCCGATACCGTCGCCCATCGCCTGGGGCGTGGGGTAGAAGGCATAGGCCGGCGCCGGCGAGGCCGCCGTGAAGGGGGCGTCGCTACCGGGTGCGGTAAACGCGCGAGCGGGCATGGTCGGCCCTCCGGAGGGAAACATGCCTTCATGCTAGCGATGCGCCCCTCGGGCCGCGTTGAGCTGCGTCAATCGAAGCCGCGATCGACGTGGCCGTCAGTGCAGCGTCGCACCGGGCAGCAGCGTCCACAGCTGCCAGAGGGCGAAGGCGATGATCGACAGCGCCGCCAGCGTGCGGGTGGCCGGATGGCGGATCAGGGCGCCGAGCTGGCGCGCGGCGAGGCCGGTGGCCAGCAGGGCCGGCAGAGTGCCGAGGCCGAAGGCGCCCATCAGCGCCGCGCCCCGCCAGGGGTCGGCGATCGCCAGGCTCCAGGCGAGCATCGAATAGACCAGGCCGCACGGCAGCCAGCCCCAGACCGCGCCCAGGGCGAACGCCTGGGGCACCCGGACCACCGGCATCAGGCGCCGCCCCGCGGGCTCGAGATGGCGCCACAGGCGCCTGCCGATCGCTTCGACCTTGAGCAGCCCCTTCCACCAGTCGGCGATGTAGAGCGCCATCAGGATCAGCATCACCGCGGCCAGCGCCTGCAGCCCCAGGCGCGCCTGGGGACTCAGGGCGATCAGCGTGCCGAGCCCCGCGGCCAGGGCACCGGCCATCATGTAGCTTCCGATGCGGCCCAGGTTGTAGCCGAGCAGCAGCCCCGAGAGGCGTACCGGGCTTCGCATGCTGGGCGGCACGGCGAAGGTCAGGGCGCTCATGATGCCGCCGCACATGCCGATGCAGTGGGCGCCGCCGAGCAGGCCGAAGACGAAGGCCGCCGCCAGCGGGGGGAGGTCGAGGCCGGTGGGATCCATCAGTCGCGGCGGCCGTCGTCGCGGCGGCCGTCGTCGCGGCGGTCCTCGTCACGAGTCGCGTCGGCACCGGGATCGGCGTCGGACGAATCGCGCGTCTGGTGGGGGCGATCGTTCTCGTCCTCGTCGAAGAGGATGCGGTAGGCGGGGCCCTCGAGGTCATCGAACTGGTCGTGCTTCACGGCCCAGAAGAAGGCCCAGACCGCCAGTCCCAGCAGGAGCAGCGAGAGGGGGATCAGCAGGTAGAGGATGTTCATGCGTTCACCAGCCTGGAGGAGTCGGCGCCGGCGGGGCGAGTCAGGCGCAGGGCGTTGCCGACCACGACCAGGGAGCTGGCCGACATGCCGATGGCGGCGAGCCAGGGGGGCACGAAGCCCATGGCGGCCAGGGGCAGCGCCGAGACGTTGTAGATCAGCGACCACGCCAGGTTCTGGCGGATGATGCGCCGGGTGGCGCGACTGGTCGCGATGGCCTCGACGATACGCCCCAGGCGCGGGCCGAGCAAGACGGCGTCGGCGCGGGTG
>JAWWBV010000142.1:0-6642 GCA_033720795.1 Halomonas sp.
ATCCGGCCCATTTGGCACAATCTTGGCACAGTGAGACACGGGAGAGGGGCTGTACATGGCCACCATTCAGCGTCGCTCGGGGGCCTGGCGAGCGATGATCAGGCGCAAGGGCTACCCCAGCCTGTCGGCGACCTTCGACACGAAGGCCGAGGCGGAACGCTGGGCGCGCGAGATCGAGACCGAGATGGGGCGCTCGCGTTTCGTGGATACCCGGGAAGCGGACAGTCTGACCATCGCCGAGGCGCTGGACCGCTACCGCCGCGAGGTGTCGGCGCACAAGAAGAGCCATCGCAACGAACGCTCGCGCATCGCCATCCTGACCCGCGACCTGGGCCACCACACAATGACCAGCCTGCGCTCCTCCGACGTGGCGGCCTACCGTGACGAGCGCCTGGCGGTGGCCAGTGGCTCCACGGTGCGCCGCGACCTGGCGCTGCTCTCCCACCTCTACGCCATCGCCGTGAAGGAGTGGGGTCTTCCCGTCGACAACCCTTGCGCGAAGATCCGCAAGCCCAAGCTCAACGCCGAACGCGAGCGGCGGGTGACGGGTAGTCAGCTGGCCCTGATCATCGAAGAGGCCGGGCGTCGCCATAAGGAGATGCCGTCGATCATCACCCTGGCCGTCGAGAGCGGGATGCGCCGAGGCGAGCTGATGGGACTGCGCCGCGACGACATCCGGGGGCGCGTGGCACACCTGGCTGACACCAAGAACGGCACGGCGCGGGCGGTGCCGCTGTCCCGGGCGGCCCGTGAGGCCATCGCCGCTTTGCCGCTGCGCATGGATGGCCGGCTGTTCTCGCTGCACCCCGACACAGTCACCGGCTATTTCCGCCGCTCCTGCGCCGCCGTGGGCTGCGAGGGGCTGCGCTTCCACGACCTGCGCCACGAGGCCACGTCGCGTTTCTTCGAGCGCGGCCTGTCGATCATGGAGGTGGCGTCGATCACCGGCCACAAGGATTTGAGGATGCTGCGGCGCTACACCCACCTCAACCCCGACGCGCTGGCGGACAAGCTGGGGTAGCGCGCGGCCGCCCTGCCCGCCTCGCCCGCGTGGTCTGCGTGCCAGCCTCCAGCCCCTCCAGCCAGTCATCGACCGTGCGCCGACGCCAGGCCCAGCGCCGGCCCATCTTGAAGCGACCCGGCGGCAGCATCGGGCTGTCGCGGCTGATGGCGCTGCTGATGGCGTGCTGGCTCTTCCCCAGCAGGCGCGCCAGGTCATCGGCGTAAAGGATCTCACTTTGCATCCCATCCTCCAGGCAAAAAGAAGCCCGCATGTGCGGGCGTGTGCGGTATCTTGCTCAGTCTCCGGCCGGGCGGCCGATTCTGAGCGGCATGGTGCTCAGCCTTTCGGCTTGAACCATCCGAGGTAGTAGACGGCCCGAATGTCGATGCCGCCATTTCGCCTCTGGTAGCGAGGAATGCCGGCCACCAGGCTCTCGCCGAGATCCTTCCTGATCTGGCGCTCGTCTAGAATGTCGCGCCGCTCCTTCGTCCGTGCCGTGCATATGCGCTCCGCATAGTGGCTGGCTCGCATCCTGTCGGGCACGTAGTGGACCACCAGCTTGAAGTGATGCCGTCGCCCGGTGATCCGGCTCAGCAGTCCATCAATCATCACCACCTCCCGGCCGCGGCGCGGCGGCGAGCATCGCGGCCCATTTTTTCAGAATGCTGGCGGCGTTCCGGCCTTTATGCGCCATATCCTCGGTCGGCTCCACCGGCACCGTCTGCCAGCCGTCCGGCGTGTGGCGTTTGCTCCACGTAGCCTGTCGCGTCAGCGTGCCGCACTGCCGGCACTCCACCATGCCAACCTGACCCAACGTCACCTGCACCAAGTGCGTTGCATCCTGCTTGCTTGTCCCACAAAACGGACACGGTAAAAGCTCCATCACTCACCTCCCATCTCTGCCCGCACCCTGACCCTCGGCAGCGCCCGGTCCACCGTCTCGCGGTAGGGCCGCCACGCCACAACGTCGCCCCACATGACGCGCTCGCGCACGCAGGACATGCGCTCCCCGCCGCGCAGGAGAACGTCGAAGGCGCGGCCCCATTGCTCGGTCGTGGGCAGCCGGTCTCGGCTGGCGTAGTAGTGCATCATGCCTCCCCGGCCTGTCGGCGCAGCTGTTCGGCCCGCGTATTTATCAGCCGGGCCATCCCGTAAAGGTCAGCGGTAGCGCCCTCGTCATTTACCTCGCGCATTCCGCTGGCGAATACTTCCAGCTCCTCGGCCTGCTTCTCGGCGATCAGGCGGGCGAGGTCGCCATCCGGGTCGCAGTCTGCGCGGTTCGCCCAGTGCTCCAGCGCGTCGATCACCGCGCCGATGCTGCTGTCGTTACCCGTCCACTTGGCGGTGATGCACTGCGCCGCGCGAACTTGGGCGGCCATCCTGTCTCGCTGCTCGGCCAGCAAGTTCACGACGCTGGCCGCTTCGCGCGCGAACGGGGCGCACTGGTCGATGCTGCTGCAGCCTATGCCCAAGGCGCGAAGGCCGGCGAGCACCTGCTGCTCCAGCGCCTGCTCCCGGGCCTCTGCCGCCAGCGCCCGCTCTCGCCAATCGATGATCTTCGCGTCGCTCATGATGCCTCCTCGGCCTGCTCGGCCAGCTTGCGATGCAGATATCCGTCATCGCCCAGATGGAAAACGAACCGCGGCTTATCCCGCCACACCACCCGCGCCGTGCAGAGCGGGCATCGGTACGACGCGCCGTTGTGATCGGGGATCTGCTCCCCGTGCTGCTCGCATATCCACATCACTCGCCCTCCATCATTGCCTGCCACTCTGCCGACGCCTCGGCCTGGCGCCGGGCCACGTCGCCCAATGGCCGAACATTTCGATGCTCTTGACCCAATCCGCCTGCTGCTCGCTCATGCGTCGTCCTCCGCTAGCTCATCGGGCACCTCAACCTCGTCGCCCAGCTCGGCGGCAACGATGGCGCGCATGGCTGCGATCAGATAGCTGTTGGCTGAGTACCTTCCGACGCCTTGGATTCCCGCACCAAACAGCCCTTTAGCTGTTCGCTTTGCAAATAGATCGACGCGATATTTCTCAATCAGCGGCCCGCCCCTGCTCCAGTCCGTAGAAGGGCTCACAACACCCCTTCCGGCTTTTGCCTGCCGCACAATGGCGCCAAGCATTCCTTCGTCCCAGCCCTCTACTTTCATCACCGCCCAATCCAGCGACGCTCCTTCCAGTTCGCTCGTCTTGATCTTCATGTCGATCTCCTCGCCATGGTGAAATAGAGGCCGCCGTGACGTGGCGGCAGACGGCCAGTTCCCAGTAGCTCCCGCGTTCAGCGGTGACGCACGGCCCGCAAGCGGGATGGTGCGCAGAGGTAGCCCTGTGCTGGCTGCCGGTGATATTTGCCCCTCCGCCGGCTGGGGTCGTGCCCGATACTGCTACCGCCTCGGGGCCGGGCGGCCGTTAGCTGGTCAGCCGGAAACGCTGGTCTCGAGGTCGATGTTCGGGATCAGGGTTTCCGGCTTGAAAATCACGCGGTAGCGGTAGGCGCTTGTCTCGGCGGCGCCAATCTGCTCGGCGAAGTACGTCACGTTGTCGCTGAGGCCGAGGAAGTGCTTCTTGAACTCGGAGGGGCCGGTTTTGCAGGTCACCTCGAGCTGGGTTCCTTGGTCGGCGATGGAGCATCGGCCGTGGATGGTCAGCATGTATTCGTTGGTGATGCCGTTGTAGAACACCACCCGCCGCTCGATCTCGAACATGTCGGCGGCTTTCGAGAGGTTGCGGCTGGCCACGTCCGCGTCTGACGAGCAGCCGGCGATGGCCACGGTGGCAGCGAGGGCGGCGAGAATCTTGGTCAGTGCTTGCATGTCGTGCTCCTTGCGGGCAATGAAAAGCCCGGCGCGGCCGGGCTCTGCTGGAAGGGATTAGCTGATGCGCAGCGACGGCTTGCCGGTGTCGAGGTGAGCGCCGGGCACTGCCTCGCCTTTCTTCAGGCACTCGAGGATCAGCTTTTTGTCCGGCGTGCGCGTCACCTTGGTGCTGACGAACTCGCGCGGCAGGCTCTCCACGTCGGTGTCGATAACAGCCACCGGGCGGCCAGCGGCGCGGGTGATGGTGAACAACTGGCGCTTGATCGACTTGCGCTCGGTCGCCTCCATGGCCCAGAGCACGCGCTCCTTGCAGGCCTGAGCGTTGCGCTTGAAAGCCTTGGCACGCTCGGTCAGGCGCTTGGCCTCGGCCTCGCACGCCTCGGCGTCGGCCTCGAGCTGCCGAGAGACGATGATCGTGGCCTCGATCTTGTCCTCGAGCTGGTCGCTCTGGGCGTCCAGGGTGTCGGCCAGCGCGGCGGCGAAGTCGGCGTCGTTGCCGGCGTCCATTTCGGCGAGCTGCTGGAATTCGGTGGTCAGTGCGTAGAGGGATGACATCGTGAGCCTCCAAAAGGAAAGGCCGCGCGGTGGCGGCCTTGTGGTCTACATGCTGCGGTTCATCAGAACGGGATCTCGTCGTCGAAGTCGTCGAAGCCACCCGGCGGCGCGCTCTGCGGTGCGGTCTGCTGCTGCGCGTAGTTGGCCTGCGCCTGCTGGTAGTTCGGCTGCTGGGCGGGCGCCTGGCGTTGCTGTGGCTGCCCCTGCGGCTGGCCGCCCACCAAGTCGATCTCGCTGACCTTGAGCGTCACCGCAAAGCCGGGCGTGCCGTCGCGCTTCTGGAACTCCCGCGTGCCGATCTCGCCCTGGACGAACACCTGCTGCCCTTTCATCAGGTGCTGCGTCAGCCCGCCCTCGGCGCGCTTCCCCCACAGGCTGGCGTCCAGCCACAGCGTCTCCTTCCGATCGCCGAACCCGACATCCACGGCGACAGGGAAGCCCGCCACCGCGTTACCGTTCGGCGTATGGCGCACCTCGGCATCGCGCCCGATGCGCCCCACTGCTGCGTACACTCCGCTCATGCTGTTGCCTCCTCAGGCTGATTGGCGGGGCCGAAATGGGCCTCGCGGAACTCCTTGCTCTGCATCACCTTCCGCTCATCCGTAGTGAACGGCCCGCCCTTGGTGGGCGCTACCCAGATGCTCTGCTTCTCCTCGTTGGTCAGCTCGGCCCATGCCTCGCTGGCCGATCCCAGGTCGCCGCTGGCGATGCCTTGCTTGATGGCCTGGATGGACGGCTCGAGCCTGTGCACGGCCTCCATCAGCGCCTGCTGGCGGGCGCTCTCCTGGCTGGCGACCTCATAGGTATGCAGCTCGCTATCCTGCGCCTCGGTCGGAATGCAGAACGTCTGGAAGGCGGCGTACTTGTAGGCGCTGGTCATCGCCTTGTTGGTCGCCTTGTCGCCGCTGTCCATCGCCTCGCCGAACGTGCGCACGGTGTGGATGCTGCCGTCCTCGGCGCTGATGAAGTCGAATTCCGCCTCGACGGTGACGTAGAACAGCACGCCACCCTTGGCGGTCTGCCGCTCCACCACCTGACGGCTCACCATGCGCGGGGCGATCACCAGCCCGTGATGGGCCAGCTTGGGCGCCAGGGCGTTATAGATGTCGTCGATGCCCCGGAACTGGTAGTTCTGCTGCTGGTTGCGCTGCCCCTTGGCAACGCCCGTCATGGCCATGTCGTGCATCACTGCCGCGATGGCCGCGTAGACCTTGTGACCGCTCATGCCACCACCTCCTGGCGCTCCATGGCGCTCTGCTGCTCGCCGTGCTCATACTCGATGCGCTGGCGCTCCATGTGATACTGGTCGCTGTCCATGTCGCCTTGTGCCCATTGATCGTTCAGCACTGCGATGGCCTCGTCTCTGCTCATGTCGTATACTCCGCGTTGATCTGTTTGCCCGATGGATCACCGGCCCGCCCTCGCCCCAAACGAGAGCGGGCTTTTTCATTTCGGCGGCTCGGGTAGCGGCTGCCAGTGGGTGATGGCTGCATCCACCTCGACAAAACCGCCGAACTCGTCCATCTCTAGTGCGCTCACCTCGCCGTGCAGCCAAGCAACTATGTACGTTCCTGGCTCCTCGGGGTGCCGCTCCTCAACGCTGATCCAGTCGCTCATACCGCCATCTCCTCTGCCTCTGCTTCCTCGCGTGCCCATGCCTGCAAGGCCCGCTGCCCCTGCGGCGTGTCCAGGTAGGCCGCCACCGTGTGCGCCGGGGTACGCTTCATATCGAGCACGAGCAGCCGCTCGCGCAGCAGGTACTCGAGGAACTCCAGGCTGTGGATCTCGTCGCCGTCCTCGACGGCCTTTTCCAGCCCGGCGGCCAGCTTGCGGTCATACTTGATCATCGGTATCACTCCATGCTGAGCGGCGAAGCTGCGGCCGGCGCAGCTGGTGGGGTAGATCACATAGGCGTTCATGCTGCGTCCTCCCTGCTGGGCCGGTTGGCGACGATGAAATCCCGCAGCTCGTCGCGCATGCGCTCGAGATCGCCGTCAATGTGGTCGCCGGCCTGGAAATGCGCCCAGTCGTCGGGCTTGATCGGCGTGTCGACGAGCCGCACCTGCGCTGTCACGCTGACGCCCAGCTCGTCGGTGTGGTGCAGGACGCTGTAGCTGGCCAGCAGCCCGCACTGCGCATTGATCGCCGCCACCAGGCGGGCGATGCTGTTGATCTGTTCATTCATCGTCCTTCTCCTCCAGTAGCTGGTTGACGGCCGCCACGGTCTCCTCGGCCGGGATGCGCTCGACGCTGATGCGGTACA
>JAWWBV010000143.1:0-6622 GCA_033720795.1 Halomonas sp.
CCTGGCCCAGAAGATCGATCCCTACCTGCGCCCGCTCTACGACGCCCTCTACGAGATGATCGGCTTCGAGCAGGTGGCCAAGCTGATCGAGCGCCAGGTGATCGAGATCGCCCCGCTGGCCTACATGCGCGGGCGCACCCTGAACAATGCCTTCATCATCCTCGACGAGAGCCAGAACACCACCCGCGAGCAGATGAAGATGTTCCTGACGCGCATCGGCTTCGGCTCCACGGCGGTGATCACCGGCGACGTGACCCAGGTGGACCTGCCCCGCGGCCAGACCTCGGGGCTGATCCAGGTGCTCGACGTGCTCAAGGACACCCCGGGGATCGGCGTGACCCACTTCGCCGCCAAGGACGTGGTACGCCACCCGCTGGTCCAGCGCATCATCGAGGCCTACGACCACTTCGAGGCCGGTGAGGAAGCCGCCGAACGCGAACGTCGAGAGCAGCGCGAGGCGCGCCGCGAGGCCCAGGCCGAGGAACGCCAGGCGCGCCTGCGCCAGGACGAGCGAGGCGACGCGTGAGCGAGGTCGTCGTCGATCGCCAGGTGGCCCTCGCGGCGGAGGCCCTGCCCGCCCAGGCCGAGCTCGAGGCGTGGGTCGCGGCCGTGCTCGCCAGAACGCCCGACGAGACCCGCCATGAGTTGACCGTGCGCTTCGTCGACGCCGAGGAGAGCCAGGCCCTGAACCGCGACTACCGCGGCCGCGACAAGCCCACCAACGTGCTCTCCTTCCCCTTCGAGGGCCCGCCGGGGATCGACCTGCCGCTGCTCGGCGACCTGGTGATCTGCCATCCGGTGGTGGTCCGGGAGGCCCGCGAGCAGGACAAGTCGACGCCCGCTCACTACGCTCACATGGTGATCCACGGCACCCTGCACCTGCTGGGTCACGATCACATCGACGACGCCGAGGCCGAGATCATGGAGGCCCTCGAGCGCGAGATCCTGGCATCGCTGGGGATCGCCGACCCGTATCTCACCCCCAGCCCTCCGCACCGCGATACCGACCACGAGGACGAGAGAGCCGACGCATGAGCGAAGACCGATCGAGTGGCCAGGGCAACAGGTCCTGGCTCGATAAGTTGTTCAGTGCCCTGTCCAACGACAGCGATGAACCCAGCTCCCGCGGCGAGCTGCTCGAGTTCCTCCGCCAGGCGGGCTCCCGTCTGAAGCTCGACCAGGACGCCATGATGATCATCGAGGGCGCCCTGAGCATCAGCGACCAGCAGGTGCGCGAGGTGCTGATCCCCCGCTCGCAGATCACCGCGATCGCCCTCGACCAGCCCCTCGAGGAGTACCTGCCGGTGATACTGGAGACCGGCCACTCCCGCTACCCGGTGATCGGCGAGAACCTCGACGAGGTCAAGGGCATCCTGCTGGCCAAGGACCTGCTGCCGCTGCTGCGCAGCGGCCAGGAGAACGGCCGCCCCTTCCAGCTCGACGAGGTGCTGCGCCCGGCGATGTTCGTGCCCGAGTCCAAGCGCCTCAACAGCCTGCTCAAGGAGTTCCAGGACACCCGCAACCACATGGCCGTGGTGGTGGACGAGTACGGCGGTACGGCGGGCATCGTCACCATCGAGGACATCCTCGAGGAGATCGTCGGCGAGATCGAGGACGAGCACGACATCGACGAGGAGATCGATATCCGTGAGCTGGGTGAGGAGCGCTACGCGATCCGCGCCCTGACCCCTATCGAGGACTTCAACGAGCGCTTCGGCACCCAGTTCTCCGACGACGAGTTCGATACCCTCGGGGGCCTGGTGATGCAGCGCTTCGGCCACCTGCCGGGCCGCGGCGAGCACACCGAGCTCAGCGGCTGGCGCTTCACCGTGCTCAACGCCGACAACCGGCGCATCCGCCTGCTCGAGGCCTCGCGCTGCGACGACGGCGACGAGGAGTAACCCGCCGCCCCCTTCCATGGATGGACACGATGGCTGACGTTCGCCTGCCCCCGGCCCTGGGCTGCCTGCTGGCCCTGGTGGCCGGGGGACTTACCACCCTCAGCACCGCCCCCTTCTCGCTCTGGTGGCTGGGCCCGGTCGCCGCCGGCCTGCTCTATCTCGGGCTGCCCGCCCTGACGCCCCGCCAGGCCGCGCTGCGCGGCCTCTGCTACGGCATCGGCCTGTTCGGCTCCGGGGCCTCCTGGGTCTATGTCTCGATCCACGACTACGGCTACACCGGGGTGCCCCTGGCGCTGCTGCTGACGGCGCTCTTCGTCCTCGGCCTGGCGCTGTTCTTCGCCGCCACCCTGTGGGGCTATCGCCGCCTGTGCGGGCCGCGATTCGCCGCCCTGACCTTCGCCGGCGCCTGGGTGCTCGGCGAGTGGCTGCGCACCTGGCTGTTCACCGGCTTTCCCTGGCTGCTGCTCGGCAGCGCCCAGGTCGACTCGCCCCTGGCCCCCTGGGCCCCGGTAGGCGGCGTCTACCTGCTGTCGCTGATCGTCGCCCTCACCGGCAGCCTAGGCGTCGAGCTGTTGCGCCGTCGTGCCTGGGCCGCCGCCCCGCTCGCCGCGCTCTGGCTGGTGCCCCTGGCCCTGCCGGACCAGTGGACCACGCCCCAGGGCGAGCCGGTGCGCGTCGCGCTGTTGCAGGGCAACCTGCCGCAGCTGATCAAGTGGCGCCCCGAGGGCCAGCGTCGCGCCGTCGACACCTACCTCGACCTGACCCGCGGGCTCGACGACGACGTCGACCTGGTGATCTGGCCCGAGGCCGCGCTGCCGATGTTCGAGGACCAGGCCGCACCGATCCTCGAGCGCGCCCATGCCGCCCTGCCGGAAGGCACGGAGCTTGTGACCGGCATCCTGCAGCGCGACGCCCGCGGGCTCTACTACAACAGCGTGGTCGGCCGCGGCGACGTGGAGGGGGCCTACCGCAAGGCGCACCTGGTGCCCTTCGGCGAGTACCTGCCGCTGGAGAGCCTGCTGCGCGGCGCCATCGCCTTCTTCGACCTGCCGGCGCCGGCCATGACCCCGGGCCCGAAGGGGCAGGCGCCGATGCGGGTCGGCCGCCTGGTCATCGGCAACGCCATCTGCTACGAGATCATCTACGCCGATCTCGTGGCCGAGCAGGCCCGCGAGGCCGGCGTGCTGCTGACGGTCTCCAATGACACCTGGTTCGGCGCCTCGATCGGGCCGCTGCAGCACCTGCAGATGGCGCGATTGCGCGCCCTGGAGAACGGCCGCCCGGTGATCCGCGCCACCAGCAATGGCGTCACCGCGCTCATCGACGCCCGGGGCCGGGTCACCGCCCGGGCCCCGCAGTTCGAGACCGCCGTGCTCGAGGGCGAGGTCACGGCGACCGAGGGCCTCACCCCCTTCACCCGCACCGGCAGCTGGCCCGCCTGGCTGCTCGCGGCCCTGCTGGTGCTGCCGGGGATTCAGCGCCGAGCACTGAGCCAGTAGCGGCCAAGCGGCCAAGCGGCCAAGCGGCCAAGCGGCCAAGCGGCCAAGCGGCAGCATGAAATCCTCCGCCGCAAAAGAAACCCCGAAGGCATCGGCCTTCGGGGTTTCTTGTAGCTCGGCGCTTGTAGCTCGGCGCTTGTAGCTCGGCGCTTGTAGCTCGGCGCTTGTAGCTCGGCGCTTACGCCTCGCCCAGCACCTCGGGAATGGTCATGCGCACGTAGCGTCCCGGCGCCGGCTCGAGGATATCGAGCTCGCCGTCGCCGGGCGCGCGTGCCGGCACCATCTTCTCGGCGTCGACATAGCCGTTGTCGAGCATCCACGCTTGCCAGTGCGGCCACCAGGAGCCCTCGTGCTGCTGGGCGCCTTCGAGCCACGCCTCGGCGGTCTCCGGCAGCTCGTCGTTGGTCCAGTAGCCGTACTTGTTCCTGCTCGGCGGATTGACGATCCCGGCGATGTGCCCGGAGCCGCCCAGCACGAAGGTCACCGGGCCCTTGGGCAGCAGCGCGCCGTAGTAGGTGCTGTTCCACTTGGCGATGTGATCCTCGCGGGTGGAGACGAAGTAGCTCGGCGTGGAGATCTTGCGCAGGTCGATCTTGACCCCGTCGAGCTCGATCCCGCCGGGCTGCACCAGCCGGTTCTCCATGTACATGTGGCGCAGGTACCAGGCGTGGGTGCCGGCCGGCAGGTTGGTGCCGTCGGTGTTCCAGTAGAGCAGGTCGAAGGGCGCCGGGGGGTCCCCCTTCAGGTAGTTGTTGATGTAGAAGGACCAGAAGAGGTCGTTCTCGCGCAGCAGGTTGAAGGAGTAGGCCATGACGCGGCCGTCGAGGTAACCGTCGCGTTCGAGCTTGGCCTCGATGCCCTCCAGCACCGGCTCGGAAAGGAAGACGCCGATCTCGCCGGGATCGCGGAAGTCCTGCAGGGTGGCCATGTAGGTCACCGACTTGACCTTGCGGCCGCGCCGGGTGCTGGTCAGGTAGGCCACGGTGGAGGCGGTCAGGGTGCCGCCGATGCAGTAGCTCAGGAGGTTGACCGACTTCTCGCCGGTGGCCTGCTCGATGGCGCCCATGGCGTCGATGGGCCCCAGCTGCATGTAGTCGGCCCAGGTCAGGTCGCGCTGCGCGGGCCCGGGGTTGCGCCAGGAGATCAGGAAGACGGTGTGGCCCTGCTCCACCAGCCAGCGCACCAGGGAGTTGTCCTGGCGCAGGTCGAGGATGTAGTACTTGTTGATCCAGGGCGGCACCACCAGCAGCGGCGTCTTGTAGGCCTGCTCGGTGGTCGGCGTGTACTGGATCAGCTGGATCAGCTCGTTCTCATAGACCACCGCCCCCGGCGTGACGGCGATGTTCTCGCCGATGGCGAAGGCGCTGCGATCGGTCATGGTGACGTTGAGGCCCTCGGCGGAGTTGGCCAGGTCCTCGCGCAGGCGGGCGAGCCCCTCGACCAGGTTCTGGCCGCGGGTCTCCTCGGTCTTGCGCATCACCTCGGGGTTGGTGGTCACGAAGTTGGTCGGCGCCATGGCATTGACCAGCTGGCGCGCGTAGAAGCCGAGGTTGCGCTTCTGGTCCTCCGAGAGGCCCTCCAGGCGCTCGATCAGCTCCTCCACCAGGCGCGAGAACAGCAGGTACTGCTGCATGATCGCCAGGTAGTAGGGGTCCTCGCGCCAGGCGTCGTCCTTGAAGCGGCGATCCCCCTTGGCCGGGGTGACCAGCGGCTCGACGTCCTCGCCGGCCAGCCGGCGCAGCGACTGCTGCCACAGCTGGGCCTGATCCTGGAGCAGCCGCGTCTGGGTCTGCCACAGCAGGGGCGGATTGCGCATCAGCGATTCGGCGCCGGCCTGAAAGCTGCGCCGCATGTCGTCATGGACCGATTGTGCGGCGTCGCTGGGCACCATGCGCGCCAGCAGATCCTGCATCAAGGCCCGATATTCCTCGCCGATCGCCGAGAGCTGGGCGTTCCACGCCTCCAGCTCGGCCGGTGTCGGTGCTTGCACCCCTGACTGCATTGACCCCTCCTGTTGTTCCTATCGACCGTTGGTAACGACCTGTTCTCATGTTGGCTGCACGCCGTGTCGGCCCAGGGTTCGACGCGGCCTTGGCCGCATCGCCTCGCGACACGCAAGGCATGATCGCAACGACTGCCACCGATACCCGCGGGGCGGGTATCGGCGTGACGTGGAGACGGACGGGGAATCAGCGCTTGCGCGACGAGGACTGGCTGGTCGCCTTGGCGGGCTGCTCCGCCGGGGCGGTCTCCGGCTTGGCCGCCTGGCCGGCCTTCTCGGCCTGCTCGGCGAGCTGCTTGCCCGACTCGGCGTAGAGCTTCTCGAGCTCGGCCTTGAACTCCAGGCTCATCTCGCTCATGGCCTTCGCGTCCTCGAGCATCTGCTTGGAGAGCTCGTTCATCATCTCGGCCTGACGGGCGCCGAAGTCTCGCATGCTCTCGGCATCGGTGAGCTCGCCGGCATCACGCATGCGCTCCGTGCCCATCTGGCTGTAGCGCTTCATCGACTCCATCTGATACTGAGTCATCTTCTCCATGTTGTTCAGCATCAGCGAATTAAGCTTGCGCATCGGTTCGAAGAACTGACGGGTCTGCTCGTTGAATGCATCGATCATCTTGTCCTGCATATCGAATCCCTCCTGGCGGCTCGGTAACGAACGACTTGTTGCACTGCACAAAGACTAGTCGGCGACGCCGGGGCTTGCAACCGGATTGCGGCTACCCCCGGCGAAGGTCGAAGAGGGGCGTAAAGCCGACCCTCAGCTCTCGCGCTTGCCGCGCGAGCGGGCACTGGCCGTCGAGGCGCGGGAAGCGCTGCCGGCGGACGACTTGTCGGAAGACTGAGACTTCCCGGTGGACGACGACTCGCCCGCGGAGGCGTCACGGCCGGAGCTGGCCGCGGCCTTGGTCAGCATGTCGAGCATCATCTGCTGGTAGTTGCCGAAGCTGGAGAGGCCCTGGGAGAGCCCCTGCGTCAGGTTCTGCGACAATCCCTGCTGCTGCAGGAAGGGCTGCATCAGGCTCATCGGGTCGTACCCCTCGACGCCCGACTCCATCTGCTTCTGGATCCGGTCGAGCAGGTCCTTCTGGAAGGCCTCCACGTCGGGCAGGCCCAGCGCCTGACGAAACTCCTCGGGGGTCAGGTCGAATTCGACGTTGATCTTCATGGCGTCACTCGTGTGGGTGGACGCCTGAAGTGTAGCAGCCATGCCGCCCGGAGCG
>JAWWBV010000144.1:0-6534 GCA_033720795.1 Halomonas sp.
GCCCATGCTCGGGGCAGGCGTAGCGGGGGCGCAGCGGCTCCAGGGCCGGCGGACGGTGCGGGTTGCGGATGATGGGGGCCTGCGAATTCATGATTCACCCTCCTGGGCGCCGGGGGCGCCTTCCAGCAGTTGGCTGATGGACTGGTTGCCACGCCGTGGCGTCGGGGACTTCTCGCCCCCCTTGCCCTGGGCGGCCAGCCGGCGGTGCTCGGCGAGCACGTCCTCGGTGGAACGCTCGTGGCGGGTCAGCGCCGCGGCGGGCTTCGCGGGGTCTTTGGCACCGCTGCGGGCGGCGTCCTCACGCTTGCGCTCCCGTTCGGCGTCGGCCTTGTCGGCCACGCTGGCGACCACTTCGAACAGGTAGCCGTGGCCGTTGAGCGGCAGCTTGGTGGGCGGGCGCTCCAGGAGCTGGTCCAGGGCGGCGGCCCACACCGGTACCGGCGCGGGGCGGGTGATGCCCTTGCGCTCGATCTGGCCGCTGGCGATGGTGTCGCGCAGCTCGTTGAGCAGCCGCAGCGCCTTGGCGCCGGCCAGGGCACGGCTCGGCGGCCGGAACAGGCCCAGGTAGCGGACGATCCGCGGTCCCAGCTGGGCGGGGATCTCCAGGGCCGCCGCCAGCGCCTGGTTGTGCTCGCCCTGGGCGACGAAGGCGGCCATGTCGCCGCTCATGCCGCACTCGGGGCAGATGGCTCTCAGGGTCATTGACCACCTCCGGCGTTCGGGTTGTGGGGGCACCCCTGGCAGGTGCGCCAGATGCGCATGGCCATGGGGTTGTGGGTGGGCGCCGGGCGCTCGCGGAACTCGCGGCACTGCTGGGTGCTGATGGTCTCGCCCTGGGCGGGGCAGGCGATGCCATCCAGGGCCGCCAGCACACGCCGCTCCACCCCGGCGGTGCTGGGGCTCGGGTAACGGTTGGCCAGTGCCAAAGAGACCGCGCTGCGCGACATGCCGATGCGCTGCCCGGCCAGGGTGCGGCTGGTGGCCTCTACCTCGGCGGCCAGCAGCCGGATCCAGCGCGGCGGCTCGTCGCCCCAGGCGGAGGTGTCCACGGGGCGCGTGCGGTGCGATGCGGTTGCCGTCATGCGTCACCTCCGTTGCCGTTCTCGCTCGGGCGGCCGGTGACCACCACCTGGCCGGTGTTGGGGTCGTAGAGCTGCTTGACCCGCTGGATCATCGGCGCCCGGGGCCCGCTCCAGCGGCTGGCCACCAGCCGGAAGCGCTCCGCCTGGCCGGGGGCGGCCTGGCGGGCGGTCTTCAGGTAGCCGCCGGCCTTGAGGTAGCGGCAGTACTCGCTGGCGGTGGTCTCGGCCACCGGCACATCGGGGGTGCTGGCGGCACTGGCCAGCTGGCGGGCGCTGAACTCACCGAGGATGCGCAGGGTGCGCCACATCTGTTCCCGGCCGAGGCCCTGGGCGGGGGCGCTACCGTCGCGGCGCACACGCGGGGCCTCCACCCCCACGTCGCGCTCCAGGGTGAACTCCACCGGCTCGCCGCTCTTCCTGGGCTCGGCGATGCGCCCCAGGTAGCCGGCCTTCTCCAGGCCGCTCAGGTAGTCACGGACGCGGCCGAGCGGTACCACGGTCTTGAGGTGCCCCCTGACCTCGGGGGCGCTGATCGGCTCGCCGGCCAGGTGCAGGCGGCGGATCACCTCCCACATCGCCTGGCGGCTGCCCTTGGGGCCTTGCGCTTCGAGATGCACGGGCTTGCGACTCATGCTCACCCCCTCCGCGCCGGCGGCTGGCCAGTGTGGATCTCGCGATCCCCCCAGGTGTCCAGGTCGACCCGGTTCCAGCCGTTGGCCACGGCCTCCGAATGGATCTGGTAGAGGTTGACCGCCACCCGGCGCAGGCAGCCCCGCACCCGCGCCACCACGGTGTCGAGCAGGTCGTCGTCCATCTCGATGTCGGGGTAGCTGCTCTCGGCGAGCTGGCGAACGTCGTCCAGGTTGGCGGCCTGGGCGGGCACCCACTCCAGCACCCTGTTGTGCAGGCGATCGAGGCGCGCCATGGAGGCGGGCACGCGCTCCTCGCCGATCAGGATCAGCGTGCCCTGGCTGGCGTTATACAGGTCGGTGATGATGTTGGCGGCGGCCTTGTCGATGACGTACTGGACGTCGTCGATGATCAGCGGCCGCCCGGAGCGGCTGAGCTGCTCGGCGACCTGGTCGACCATCTCGGGAATGGTGCGGGCGGGAATGATCCCCATCTCGCGCAGGATCGCGGTCAGGAAGGATTTCTTGGTCCAGCTCTCGCGGCACTCCACGTAGTAGGCGCGATGCAAGTTGGCGGAGCGGGCCGCCGCCAGGCTCTTGCCGTAGCCGCTGGGGCCATACATCACCACCAGGCCGGGCAGTTCCGGGGGGCGGCTGGCGGCGCTCTCCACGGCTTGGGCCAGGAGGCCGACGTTGGTCAGTGGTACAATAGTGTTGACGCTCATCACGGTTCCTTTCGTGGTACTTGGGTGTCATGGGCCATGCGGTTACATGGCCCGCCGGGTGCCGGGGGATTGCCGTCCCTCGGCATCCAACTCGTGCAGCTTCTTGATCGCCCGGAATCCCGGGGTCTTTGGGTAGCTCTGCCACCACTGCTGCTCTCTCTCCCCCAGTGCTTCGCCGGCATTCAGCCGGGCATCGAGCTGTTGCCACAGCCGATAGCGCTGGGTGGGGTCCTTGGGAATCTCGAAGCTCGGCGCCTGGGGCGCGGCCAGTTCGCGCGCCTTGGCGCGGCCGGCTTCGAGCTGCCGATCGTTGGTCGCGGCCGGTGCGGCCGGCTCGAGGGTGCGGATCTCCACGTCCTGGCCGGTGATGGTCTTGGCCTTCTTGGCCAGGCGGTTCAGCTGGCCCTGCTCGCGCTTGTCTGCGGCGCGCTGGATCATGCTGGCCGGCATGGCGGCGGTGGCGTTGCCGTCGAGGGCCGCCTCGCCGATCCACTCCCCTTCCAGGGTGTAGATGCCCACCGCACTGGTATCGCGGTAGTCCCAGGCGACCTTGACCTCGTCGCCGTGGAAGTCGCGCAGTGCCTCCAGGAAGTAGCGCCCGCCGTTGACCCGCACCTCGCCGCGATGGCTCTTCCGCACCTCCTGGGGGCGCATCAGCGAGGCGACGACATCGGCCGGGGCGGTCAGCGCTTCGAAGCCCTCGGCCTCGGCGCTCTTCCAGGCCTCCATCGGGGTCTGATGGCGCAGCCGGCCGCTATCCAGGTCGCGGATCTTCGCCAGCCCCTTGTGGGGACGATGGTTGTAGGCATTCAGCGCCTCGTTCAGGCGGTCGAAGAAGGTCTGGAAGGTCGGCAGCATGGCCGGCTTGAGGCCCTGGGCGATGGCCTTGCGCGAGAGCTTGTGGGCGCGGCCGGCGGCCTCGGGGTCCATGTCGGCGCCGATGTAGCTGTCCATGTCCTTGGCCAGCCGCACCAGGGTCGACTGGTGGGCGCGCTCGATGACGCCGCGGGCCTGGGAGTTGTAGGGCAGCGAGTGGGTGATGGTGCCGCCCAGGCGATCGATCACCTCGTAGATCGATTCGTTGGCGAAGCCGGAGCCGTTGTCGACGTAGAAGACGTTGAACATGCCGGCGCGGCTCACCGCATCGCGCAGGGCGTCCAGGGTGGCCAGCGTGCTCTCCGCCAGGTTGATGGCGAAGCCGGTGATGCGCCGGGTGGCCCAGTCGATGATCAGCGTGACCTCGGGGCGGAAGGCCTGGCCGGTGAGCGGGTTGATCACCTCGGCATCGAAGGTGTGGCCGTCGGCGACCCACACGTCGTTGGGCCACAGGCCTTCGGTGGTGCGGCGCTTGAACGGCTGCAGCGCTTTGAGCTCGCGCGGGCCCATGCGGCCACGCTCGCGGGCTTCCGGCGACAGCTTGGCCAGCCAGCGACGCACCTGGTGGATGCTGGGGTGCGGCGGCTCGGTCTGCTCGACCAGCTGCTGGTAGGCGGCCTCGACGCTGGGCTTCTGCGGACGCTGGTAGCGGGCGAGGAAGTCGCCAGCCCAGGGCGGCACACTCATGTCGGCCTTGCGACGCTTGGGTGCCAGGCCGCGTTCGCCCTCTTTCTTGAAGGCGGACACCCAACGCTTGAGGGTGCGCTCGGACAGGGTGCGGGTGTCGGTCTTGCGATCGTTGGCGACCACCACCCGCTCGGCGAGGTAGGGCGTGAGATCGTCGGCCTGCGCCAGGGCGACTAACGTTTCGATGGCGCGCTGCTGGCTGACCAGCCGGCTCATGCGCTCGACCTCGCGGACGAAGGCCACCCGGGCGGCCATCACCTGGCGCTGGGCATCGGTGAGCCGGCGCGTCTCGGGCGTCTCCGCCTGGGGCTCGGCGACCGGCTCGGGCTCTACCGCGTGCGCCTCTGGCTCGCCGACGGCCTGCGCGATCAGGGCGTTCTGGGTCTCCACCGGAAGGATCGCGAAGGCGTACTCCAGGGCCTTGGTGCCGATACGGCGCTGGCCTTCCCAGCCGCTGCGCTTGGCATACTCACGAACATTCCGTTCGGTTCCTGGAAGACCAGGCAGCCCAGCAAGCTCTTTGGCGGTATACCAGCCGCGCGTTAGTTGAGTCGTCCGACAGTTCATTCCTCTTCCCCCATCAGCTTCTTCAGCTCGCGCATGTCGTGCTGGATCTTGTCGCGCATGCGCTGCAGCTTGCCGTACTGGGCGTCCAGGGCCTCGCGGCCATAGGCCACGCGACCGCCGCGCAGGTGCACCATCCAGTCGGTGAAGTCGTGGCTGTGACACACCTCCTCGAGGAGCGGCACGCGATACAGGGGGATGTTGTGGTCGGCCCGCGCCGGCGAGCTCCAGGCATCGAGCATGTGCTTGGAGATGTCGTCGCCGGAAAGCCGGCTCATCTGCGCGGCCACCTCGTAGCGATCCATGCCGGCGTGCTTCAGCACGTTGCCGACCAGCTCGCTGACCTGGCTGCCGTAGTTGCCGCCGCCGGGGGTGGGCACCACCGGTTGAGGCACCGTGAAGAGGTCCAGGGTGGCGGGGTCTTTGACGCGTCGCATGTCTAGGCCTCCCGCGCTAACGGACGGTGCGCGATAGCGTTAGAGTCGCTATCCTTTGCGCAGATATGGGCGGCCTCGCCAGATTTGCGCCCTACGGCGCGATTTTCCGCGCGGTTGGGACGATGGCGGCAGGGGGTGCCATCGGCGTTCCAGCGCTCCGGCCAGATCTCGCCGGGATGCAGACCTAGCTCGCTGGCGATGGCTCGCTCGACACGCGGATACGGTAACTGCTTGGCATTGAGAACCGCGGCACGGCTGACTTTCAGACTGTTGGCGACTTTCGCGAGCGAGGTGCCGCGGGTGCGGAGCTGATACTTCAGCCACTCCCAGCGCTGCTCGGGGTTGATCGGAATGTCGGGCCTCATGGCGTCACCTCGGTGGCGTTTTTTCGGGCTGTCTATCGTGTTCTTGGTCATAAACATAGCGAGGAAATATACGCACTACAAGGGGAAATCCGCGCATCCGATTAGATTTTTCCTTCTCCGTGCGTTTATTCCTGGTGGTAAAGAGGAATATCAATGCCTTACAGCGAATCGGATGCTGGAAAAGTGACGAAGGAGCGGCATCCTTTTCCTCAGGAGAGAATCGGATGCTTCAAAGACAGGCTGAAAATGGTGAAAGCCACGCAGAGTCTGCGAGGATTTTCTAAGCACTGCGGGCTTTCAGAGGCGACTTTGCGCAGTTATCTGTCAGGGGACACCTACCCAACGCTGGATCGGTTGATGCAAATCGCTCTGGCCGCGGAAGTGAGCCCCACTTGGCTGGCGTTCGGAGACGGCGAGGAGTCTTTGGATAACAGTGGAAGCGCATCTCCAAGGCCGCCGTTGATGGAGGACTATGCCTTCGTCCCTCTCTACGACGCCCAGTGCAGCGCCGGGGCCGGCGCCTGGAACGATCACTGCCGGGTGCTCACCTACCTGTCGTTCACCCGCTACAGTCTGCGCAAGCAGGGCCTGACGCCTGAGCACCTCTCGGCGATCCGCGTGGATGGCGACTCCATGGAGCCGGTGCTGCACAACGGCGACACAGTGCTGATCGATCACACCAGGACGAACATCGAGGGCGAGGGCATCTACGTCATCCGCCTGGACGACCACCTCTACGCCAAGCGCCTGCAGCGCAGCTTCGACGGGGTGGCGGTGATCAGCGAGAACCCCTCCTATGATCGCCTCACCGTGCCTAAGGAGCGCCTGGTAGAGCTCGAGGTGATCGGCCGCGCCGTCTGGGCGGCGGGCTGGCTCTGACAGACCGGTGCCAAGTATCTAGCAAAAAGGGCCGCCTCATACCGAGACGGCCCTTTTTCTGTTTCGCGCTGCTTTGGCACTGATTCGCTGTTCTTCACTGCCTGCCTGGCTGCGTCTAAAATTCCTCAACCCCTTGTCCTGCCTGGCTCTCCGGCTGCTTTCCCGTCACAGGTTATCCCAGGTCGTTTTTTGTAGTCCCACATTCCGCCGCTGTGCCATAGATTCTGCTAACCCACAGATGGCCGGCGGCTGTGGATCCGCGACTTCGTCGGCCAGGCGGCGGTGCTCGA
>JAWWBV010000145.1:0-6454 GCA_033720795.1 Halomonas sp.
CGTTCATGCCCCGCCGGAGCCGCCATGCCCCGTCTCGATCAGTTGCTCGTCTCCCAGGGCCTGGCCCGTTCCCGCACCCGCGCCCAGCGGCTGATCCGCCACGGCCGGGTACGCCTGGCGACGGGCGGCGCCCCGCTGGTCAAGCCCGGCGAGAAGCTCCCGGAGACGACCGGCCTGACGGTGGAGGACGATCCCGAGGAGCGCTACGCCTCCCGGGCCGGGCTCAAGCTTGAGGCGCTGATCGAGGCACTCGGGCTGTCGCTCTCGGGGCGCCTGGTGCTCGACGTGGGCCAGTCCACCGGGGGCTTCACCGACTGCGCCCTGCGCTTCGGCGCGCGCCACGTGATCGGCGTGGAGGTGGGGCACGACCAGCTCGACGCCCGCCTGCGAGTGGATCCCCGGGTGACCTGCCTGGAGGGCCTCAATGCGCGTGCCATGGCAAACGACCCGCGCCTCGAGGCGGCCTTCACCGCCCTGGAGGCCACGGGTCCGGACCTGGCCGTGATGGACGTCTCCTTCATCTCGCAGACGCTGATCCTGCCCGAGCTCGCCGTCCTGCTGCCGCCGGGCAGCGAGCTCGCCAGCCTGGTCAAGCCGCAGTTCGAGGTGGGCCCAGGGGGCGTCAACGCGCGTGGCCTGGTGGTGGACGAGCGCCGTTTCGCCGAGGTGGAGACGCGCATCCGCCGGGCCTGCGCCGAACTCGACTTCGAGATCCTGCACTGGCAACCGAGCCCGCTGCTCGGCGGCGACGGCAACCGGGAGTTCCTGCTGCACGCCGTGAAGCGCTGAGGCGCCACATCGGGGTGGGCACTGTGGGTCGGGCGCCTCCCTACGCCGTGCCCTCTCCTCCCCTCCCCCGGTCACCGACCGGCGTCGCCACCATCGCCACCGCCGGCATCGATGTCCCCGGGATCGCCCTTCGCCCCGGGTGCGGGATGCTCGGGGGCGCCGAGTTGCCGGGACGAGACGCTCTGCACCCGGCTCGCCTCGCCGCCGGCGCGATGCAGCCAGACGTCGAGCTGGTTGAAGGCGATATCGATGCCATGCTCGGCGAAGAGCTCACCCACCCGGCAGTTGATCTCGTCGGTGGCGTAGAGCCGATCGCCCAGGCTGTTGACGAAGATGCGCAGCTCGAAGTCCAGGGTGCTCTCCCCGTAGCTCATGAAGAACACCTGGGGCTCGGGGTCGGCCAGGACCCGCGCATTCTCGTCGGCCGCCTGACGCAGCAGGCGATGCACCAGCCGGTGATCCGAGCCGTAGGCGACCCCGTAGGTAAGCACCACCCGGGTGACCGTGTCGGAGAGCGACCAGTTGATCAGCTGGTCGGTGATGAAGGTCTTGTTGGGAATGATGATCTCCTTGCGGTCGAAGTCGGTCACCGTGGTGGCACGGATGCGGATCTTGCTCACCGTGCCGGTAAGGTTGCCCAGGGTGATGGTGTCGCCGATGCGTACCGGCCGCTCGAACAGGATGATCAGCCCCGAGACGAAGTTGGCGAAGATCTCCTGCAGGCCGAACCCGAGCCCCACGCTCAAGGCCGCCACCAGCCACTGCAGCTTGCTCCAGGAGACGCCCAGGGTCCCCAGCGCCGCGACCACGCCGCCTCCGACGATGGCATAGGCGAGCAGCGAGCTGATCGCATAGGCGCTGCCCTGCTTGAGCTCCAGCCGCGAGAGCACCATCACCTCGAGCAGGCCCGGCAGGTTGCGCGCCATCATCAGGGTCAGCACCACCACCAGCAGCGCGGTGATGATATCGGCCACCGAGACCATGCCGGTGAGCGACTCCGCCGCCTCGCCCTCCTCGGGGGCGAAGAGGGTGACCTGCTCCAGGTAACTTAAGACCGAGAGCAGGTCCGCCCACACCAGGTAGAGCACCAGAATGAAGCCGATCAGCAGGATCAACTTGGAGAGGCGCAGCGACTGCTGGTTGACCTGTTCCATGTCCAGCGGCGGCTCCTCGACGACCTCCAGTCCCTCCCCCCCTTCCTGGGCCAGGGCCTGTCGCCGCGCCAGGGCACGGCGGTAGGCCAGTCGCCTGGCGGCCACGGCCAGGCCGCGGATCACGGTGGCCTCCACCAGGACCCAGAGCCCCAGCAGGTAGAGCGAGATGACGAAGCGCCCCACCAGGCTCAAGGCCGTGTACTCGAAGCCGTAGACGATCAGCCCCGCCATCGCCAGCGGGACTAGGGCGATGACGAGACCCACCAGCAGCCGGAACATCTTGACCCCGAAGAAGGGCACATGGGCCAGGATCAGCTTGGCCAGCACGACACTCATGGCCAGAAGACCCAGCAGCAGCACCGTCAGCCCGACCGGTCGCTGGTTGAGCTCGATGGACGCGTCGCGGGCCAGGGGGGCGATCAGCAGGACCGGCACCAGTGCCATACCCAGCCACAGCAGCCAGCGGCGCAGGGCCGCCGCATAGCCGGAGGGCCAGTGGAAGTGCCGGGTGGCGACCCCCCCCGACCACAGCAGGTTACGTGCCCAGGTGAGCACGGCCCAGGCGAGGGCCAATTGGAGCAGTGCCAGGCCGATCCCTCGTCCCACGCCCTCCGTGCCCAGCACCAGGGCGAATCCCACGGCCAGCAGGCACAGCGGGCCGGGCAGCGCCAGCAGGGCATTGAGCGCCACCGCCTCGGGGGTATGCCCCTGGGAGTCACGGCTGAGGCGACCGACCTCCTGGTGCAGTCGCGCCAGCCGCTCCCGGATGCGACGCCGGAGGACCACCACCCCCAGCGCCACCAGCAGGATCGGCACGCCGAGCAGGGCCCGGGCATCGGGCAGACGCCAGTTCATCGGCAGCACGGCGCGCCACTCCCCCTCGCGCCACTCCGTGGCCAGGTTCTGCGGCAGGTTGCGCAGCCAGGTAAGCCCCAGGGGACGGGTATTGGCGATCCAGAACAGCTGCTCATCGATGGTGGCGCGCAGCTCCTGACTGGTGGCCAGCAGCTGCTGCTGGGTGAGCTGAAGGTCGATGGCCGCGCTGAGCATCTCGCCATAGGCCTTCTCCAGCTGGTCGACCAGCTCGCGACGGGCCTGGTAGAGACGCAGCAGCGAATCGACCAGCGCCGATGACGCCTCCGCGTCCGCCTCCTCGATCCGCTTGCGCGCCAGCTTCTCGCCCTCGCGCAGCTGGTCACGCTGGCGACCGAGCTCGAACTGCTTGAGGTGCAGGTCGGCAATCTCCTCATTCAAGCCACGCCTTATCTCCACCTTGGGCAGCGTCAGGCGTTGCTCGCGCAGGATCCGGGACAGCAGCATGCTGCCCCGGATGGCGTCGATCTGCTCGTTGAGGTTGCGCTGTAGCTGGCGCACCCGGTCAAACTGACGCCTCACCTCTTGGCCTTCCCGCACCAGGCGATTGGCTCGGTCGGTGGCACGCAGCAGTTCGAGGCTCATGGTGCGGTTGATCTCCCGGGCATGGCGCACCACGGGATGCCCGATGACGCCCTTGCCCTCTTCACCGACCGCCTCGGCGATGGCCTGCTCCGACTCCTCGCGACGGCGACGATCGATGGTGCCCTGGAGCATGGTCAGCCGGGCCTCCTGGCTGGCCACCTGGCGCTCGAGCAGGTCCTTGTGCTCCTGATCCAGTTCACGCAGCCGGCTGTTGGTCTCCAGCTGGCGCTGGTGCAGTGCCAGGGTCTGCTCGGCCAGTTCCCGTTCGATGCGCAGCTTCCAGCGCCTGGGATCGTCCTCGCCCACCTGGCCATCGGCCAGTTCCTCCAGCTGGCGACGCCGCTCCTCGACCCGCTGCATGGCCTCACCGATGGCCTGCTGGGCGCGCTCCGGCAGGGTCTGGGCATTGAGCAGCCGTGACGAGACCTCGGCGAGCTTGTCCTGAAAGTCCGACAGGGCCTCCTCGGCGTTCTGGCGACGCGCCTCCAGCGCCTCGAGGGAGAGCTCCTCCAGTTCCTCGAAGGTGGTCTGCCGATCGACCCGCTCCATCTTGCTCAGCGCCTGCTGGATGCGCTGCAGCTCCTTCGGCGCCCGTTCGACCCGCGCCTCGAGCTCGGCCAGTTGCTCCTCGACCGCGGCCAGCCGCTCCAGACCCTCGAGGGCCGCGCGCAGCGCCTCGATCTCTGCCTGGACGCTGTCGACGGGCGTCTCGCCCTCGGCCGGCTGGCGTTTCTCGAGGCCCGCCTCGATCTCCTCGCGGGAAGGCAGCGTCCGGTCGGTGCCGGTCGGCGAGACGTCCTCCTGGGCCAGCGCCGAGGGCGACGCCATCGCTCCCACCAGCAGACACAACAGGACAAGCAGGCCATAGCACGCGACAGCGTGCCAACGGCCAACACGATAATAGGCGTTCAAGGAGCAGCCTCGGTTATGATGGTCCTTCGCGTGATTCTCGGCCCCGCGGGGCAACAAGGCAATGATCGCCTGTTGCACCGCCAGCACAGTTGACTTGCCGGGCAAGCGTGATAGAAACGCTCGTGATCTTCCACAAGGTGCCTGACCATGATGCCTGCCCGATTTTCCCTGTGTGCTGCGCTGATGCTGAGTGCGAGCCTCGGCGGCACGACCCTGGCCGCCGAACCCTTGAGCGAGGCCGAACGGCAGGCCATCGAGGCCCGCATCGCCGAACTCGAGGATGAGATGGGCGCGCTGCGCCAACGGCTACAGACGGCCGATGACACGCCATCCGCTACCGCCGTTCTCGCCGACGACGACAGTGAGAAGGAGCTCGAGGAGACCGTGGACGAACGCCGACAGCTTGAGCGGGCCTCGGCGAACAACCCCTATGCCATCACCACCCACCGGCGCAACTACTGGTTCCCGTTGAGCTACACCGCCACCCCCAACGAGGGCGTCTTTCGCGACGTCAGCGATGATAACTCCGCCGACCGGGCGGAGATGAAGTTCCAGTTCAGCGCCAAGTTCAACCTGGTCGAGGATCTCTTCGGCGACGTCGGTGGCGACCTGCATTTCGGCTATACCCAGCGCAGCTGGTGGCAGGCCTACAATGCCGATGCCTCCTCGCCGTTTCGCGAGACCAACTACGAGCCCGAGGTGTTCATCGACTTCGACAACAGCACCTCGCTGCTGGGCTGGACCAACATCCACAATCGCCTGTCGTTCAACCACCAGTCCAACGGCCGCTCCGAGACGCTATCGCGCAGCTGGAATCGACTCATCTTCCAGTCCAGCTTCATCAACGATGACTGGACCCTGGTGCTGGCACCCCACTGGCGCATCCCGGAATCCGAGAGCGAGGACGACAACCCCGACATACACAAGTACCTCGGCTACGGCGACATCACCGTGGCCCGGCGCGTCAACGACGACAACGAACTGAGCCTGATGCTGCGCGGCAACCCCAGCGAGGGCCACCTGGGCACTCAACTGGACTACTCCTGGCCGCTGTTCGGCAGCATTCGCGGCCACCTGCAGTACTACTACGGCTATGGCGAGAGCCTGATCGACTACGATCAGCGCACCAATCGCCTGAGCCTGGGCTTCAGTCTCAACCCGCTGTTCTCCTCCGGCAGCCTCGAACGCTGAGCCGGCCTCAACCCCGGGCGACAGCCCGGGGAGCGTGCGAGGAGGGAGCGAAGCGCGCCCCGGGATGGATTGAAGTCGCTCCGTCGACTGCTATGCTGACCCTGTCATTCATCGTCAAAGGAAGACCCGATGGCCAACCAACACTCCCGCACCAGCGAATCCACACAGCAGCTCAAGGAAGACCTGCAACACCTCACCAAGACCATCGAGGAGCTGGTCGAAGCCACGGCCGACGACTCCCGGAGCAATATCAAGGAGCTCCGCGAGCGCGCCGAAAAGCGGATGAAGGACACCCGGGAGCGCCTCGAGGCGCGTGGCGAGCGCCTCTACGGCGAGGCGCGCGATAACGTGACCCAGCAGGCCGACGCCTGCGACCGCTATGTCCACGACAATCCCTGGACCAGCATCGGCATCGGCGCCGCCGTGGGCGTAGTGGTCGGCATGCTGATCGGGCGGCGCTGATGGCGACGAGCCAGGGACCGGCTCAACGGCTGTTCGGGGCAGGCAAGCGCCTGCTCGGCAGCCTGCTGGCCACCGGCGAGACGCGTCTGCGCCTCGCCGTGCTCGAACTGGAGGAGGAGCGCGCGCGCCTCTTCGGTCTACTGCTGCTGGCCGGCCTCAGTCTGATCCTGCTGCTGCTGGGTATCGGGGTGCTCACCGCCCTGGTGATCATCGCCTTCTGGGAGACCCACCGCCTGGCCGCCATCGGCACAAGCGCGGCGGTATTGCTGAGCAGTGGGCTGCTGCTGGCCCTGCGGGTGATGCAGCTGGCCCGCCGCCGCACCCTGCTGGCCGGCACCCTGCGCCACCTGGCCACGGATCGCGAGCTGGTGGAGACGCGCCGTGAACCGCGCTGAACGCCTCGCCCGCCGGGCGGAACTCGAACACGCCATCGAACAGCAACGCATCGACCTGCTGGTGGCCGCCCATCGCTGGCGCACGGCCGAAAG
>JAWWBV010000146.1:0-6422 GCA_033720795.1 Halomonas sp.
CCTGTCGGCAGGGCGGCCAGCACCGGCTCATCGAACAGCACCTCCTGCTCCACGTCGGGATCATCGATCTTCAGTCGGCCGAAGCCCATATCGATGCGACCCGCCTTCAGGGCCTGGATCTGCTGCACGCTGGTGAGCTCCGCCAGGCTCAGCTCGACATTATCCTTTTGTCGTAAGTCGCGAACGAGCAGCGGCAACTGGCCGTAGAACACCGACGGCACGAAACCGATGCCGAACATGACGCGCTTGCTGCGGGCCATGCGCCGGGTCGCCTCCAGGGTGGCGTCCACCTTCTCCAGGATCTGGATGGCGTGCTGTCGGAAGAACTGTCCGGTGGTGGTCAGGCGCAGACCACGGGATCCCCTCTCGAACAGCTCGGCCCCGACCTCCTTCTCCAACTGCTTGATCTGCCTTGATAAAGGGGGCTGTGACATGTGCAGCCGCTCGGCGGCACAGGTCAGGTTCAGCTCCTCGGCGACCACGCAGAAGTACCTGAGATGGCGCAGTTCCATGATACCTCCTGGGTATGGCAGGGGACCCAAACAATATTGGTTCGGTCTTCTCGCTGCAATCAGACTGCCATCCAATCACCCGATTCCCGGACTTCGGAGCCCCCATGTCATCCGTGATCGAACGTATCGAGACGCTGCTGGTCGACCTGCCGACCATCCGCCCGCACAAGCTCTCCATGACCACCATGGCCTGCCAGACCATGGTCATCGTGCGCATGCTCCACAGCGATGGCATCGAGGGGCTCGGCGAGGCCACCACCATCGGCGGCCTAGCCTACGGCCCCGAGAGTCCCGAGAGCATCAAGACCAACATCGATACCTACCTGGCGCCGCTGCTGATCGGTCAGCCGTCGGGCAACGTCCATGGGCTGCGTGCCCGGCTCAACCGCCAGGCCCGCGGCAACACCATCGCCAAGTCGGCGCTGGAGACCGCGCTCCTCGACGCCCAGGGCAAGCGGCTCGGCCTCTCGGTGGCCGAGCTGCTGGGCGGCGCCCGCCAGTCGCACCTGTCGGTGCTCTGGACCCTGGCCAGCGGCGATACCCAGCAGGACATCGACGAGGCCCTGCTGCGTCTCGAGCAGCGTCGCCACGGCGACTTCAAGCTGAAGATCGGCGCCAATCCGGTGGACCAGGATGTGCGCCATGTGGCCGCCATCAAGGAGGCCCTGGGCGACCGGGCAAGCGTCCGGGTCGACGTCAACCAGGCCTGGGATGAGGCCACCGCGGTGCGCGGCATCCAGGCGCTGCAGGACGCCGGCATCGAGCTGATCGAGCAGGCCATTCCCGCCCGCGAGCATGCCGGCCTGATCCGCCTGGCCACCCGCTTCAACGTGCCGATGCTGGCCGACGAGGCCGTTCAGGATGCCCGCGACGGCCTGGAGCTTGCCGCCGGCGGCTTCAGCGGCGCCTTCGCCCTGAAGATCGCCAAGTCCGGCGGGCTGCTCGGGGTGTTGGAACTGGCCCATGTGGCCCAGGCCGCCGGCATCGGCCTCTACGGCGGCACCCTGCTCGAGGGGACCATCGGCACCGCCGCCTCCCTGCACGCCTGGGCGACGCTGCCGGAGATGGCCTGGGGCACCGAGATGTTCGGCCCGCTGCTGCTCACCGACGACATCGTCGCCGAGCCGCTCACCTACCGCGAGTTTGGCGTCGAGCTTCCGAAAGGGCCGGGGCTTGGCATCACCCTGGACGAAGACAAGCTGGCGCACTACGCGCGCAAGAACTGAGAAGGAGAACGTCATGCTGTTTCAGGTGGAAATGACCGTCAAGCTGCCGCCGTCCATGCCGGCCGAGCAGGCCGCCGAGATCAAGGCGACCGAGAAGGCCTACTCACAGGAGCTGCAGCGCTCCGGCAAGTGGCGCCACCTGTGGCGCGTGGCCGGCAGTTATTCGAACGTCAGCATCTTCGACGTCGAGGACAACGCCGAACTGCAGGAGCTGGTCAGTAACCTGCCCCTCTTCCCCTACATGGAGATCAGCGTCAAGCCGCTGTGTCGCCACCCGTCTTCCATCCGCGAGGACGACACCTGAGTCACGGATGACGCACGCCATCTCCCGCCAGCGGGACGGCATCAGATAACAATCGAGGATACCCGACCATGACCGTGAAGATTTTCGATACCCCCGAAGTCCAGGACTTTCTCAACACCATCGCCGGCTTCGACCAGGAGGGCGGCAACGAGCGCGCCAAGCAGATCGTCCATCGTCTGCTCTCCGACCTGTTCAAGCTGATCGACGACTTCGACGTCAGCGAGGAGGAGTACTGGTCCGCCGTCAACCTGCTCAATGCCCTGGGCAGCCAGACCCAGTTCGGCCTGCTGTCGCCGGGCCTGGGCTTCGATCACTTCCTGGACATGCGTCAGGACGCCATCGACGCCGAGGCCAAGCGCACCGGTGGCACCCCGCGCACCATCGAGGGCCCGCTCTACGTGGCCGGCGCCCCGGAGGCCGAAGGCTTCGCGCGCATGGACGACGGCCAGGACCAGGACGGCGAGGCCATGTGGCTGACCGGCCAGGTGCGTGACGTCGACGGTACCCCGATCGCCGGTGCCAAGGTCGAGATCTGGCACGCCAACTCCAAGGGCGGCTACTCCTTCTTCGACCAGACCCAGAGCGAGTACAACCTGCGCCGCACCATCTATACCGACGGCGAGGGCCGCTATACCGCGCGCAGCATCCTCCCGTCCGGCTACGGCGTGCCGGAAGGTGCGCCTACCGACGTGGTGCTCAAGTCCCTGGGTCGCCATGGCGAGCGTCCGGCGCATATCCACTACTTCGTCTCCGCCCCGGGTCACCAGCACCTGACCACCCAGATCAACCTGGCGGGCGATCCCTACACCTACGACGACTTCGCCTTCGCGACCCGCGAGGAGCTGGTGATACCAGCCAACCGCATCGAGGAGCAGGACGAGATCGCCAAGCGCGAGATGGACGGTCCCTTCTCCGAGGTGGTGTTCGACGTCGAGCTCACGAAGACCGACAAGCCCGAGCTGCAGCATCGCCATGCCCGTCCGCGGGCCAAGGAAGACGAGCAGGACCAGGCCAGCCAGCTGGCCGGGACCGCCAAGGTCTGATCGGCACACACTCCCTGACTTCGGCGGGCCTTCGGGGTCCACCGAAACAATACGACAAGATACCGAGGATCTGGATCATGACTACCCAGCTTGACCAACTCGAAGAGCGTGTCCGTGGTGCCGTCGTCGACGACGCCGAGAAGGGCATCTTCCGCTGCCACCGCAGCATGTTCACCGACCCGGCCTTCTTCGACCTGGAGATGAAGCACATCTTCGAGGGCAACTGGCTGTTCCTGGCCCACGAGAGCCAGATCAGCGAGCCGGGCGACTACTTCACCGTGACCATGGGTCGCCAGCCGGTGGTGATCACCCGCGACAAGGCCGGCGAGCTGCACGGCCTGATCAACGCCTGTGCCCACCGCGGCGCCACCCTGTGCCGCCGCAAGCAGGGCAACAAGGGCACCTTCACCTGCCCCTTCCACGGCTGGACCTTCAAGAACGACGGCAAGCTGCTCAAGGCCAAGAACGAGAAGAACGGCGCCTACCCGGAGGGCTTCAAGCAGGAGGGCTCACACGACCTCAAGCGCCTGCCGCGCTTCGCCAACTACAAGGGCTTCCTGTTCGGCAGCCTGAGCGATGACGTCCAGCCGCTGGAAGAGTACCTGGGCGAGACCACCAAGATCATCGACAACATCGTCGACCAGGCGCCGGAAGGCCTGGAGATCCTGCGCGGCACCTCGTCGTACACCTACAACGGCAACTGGAAGCTGCAGGCCGAGAACGGCGCCGATGGCTACCACGTGAGCTCCGTGCACTGGAACTACGCCTCGACCATGGAGCGTCGCAACTACGACGCCGGCGGCACCCAGGCGGTGGACGCCGACGGCTGGTCGAAGAGCCAGGGTGGTTTCTACTCCTACGAGAACGGCCATATGATGCTGTGGACCCGGCTGCTCAACCCCGAGGTTCGTCCGGTCTACACCCGCAAGGACGAGATCGAGGCACAACTGGGTGAGGCCCGGGCCGACTCCATCGTCAACCAGACCCGTAACCTCTGCCTCTACCCCAACGTCTACCTGATGGACCAGTTCTCCACGCAGATCCGCGTGCTGCGTCCGCTCTCCGTCGACAAGACCGAGGTCACCATCTACTGCTTCGCGCCCAAGGGCGAGTCCGCGGAGAACCGTCGTGTGCGCATCCGCCAGTACGAGGACTTCTTCAACGTCTCGGGCATGGGCACGCCGGACGACCTCGAGGAGTTCCGTGCCTGTCAGGATGGCTACAACGGCCAGCTGGCCGAGTGGAACGACCTCTCCCGCGGTGCCAAGCAGTGGATCCAGGGCGCCGACGAGAACGCCCAGGCGATCGGCATGAAGCCGCTGCTCAGCGGGGCCTCACCGGAAGACGAGGGCCTCTACGTGCTGCACCACCAGCACTGGGTCGAGGAGATGCTGCGCGCCATCGATAAAGAGCGCAGCCAGTTCATCGCTACCGCGTCTGCCTGAGGAGAGAGACCATGAGCATCAGCTACTACGACATCCAGGCCTTCCTGTACCGCGAGGCCCGCCTGCTCGACGACCGCCAGTGGGACGAGTGGCTTCAGTGCTACCGCCAGGACGCCGAGTTCTGGATGCCGGCCTGGGACGACGACGACCAGCTGACCCGGGACCCCGAGGCCGAGATCTCGCTGATCTACTACCCGAACCGCGAGGGGCTCGAGGACCGGGTCTACCGGATCAAGACCGAGCGCAGCGGGGCGAGCACGCCGGAGCCGCGGACCACCCACCAGATCACCAACCTCGAGGTGCTCAAGGAGGCGGGCGACACGGTGGAGGTGCGCTTCAACTGGCACACCCTGAGCCACCGCTACAAGAAGACCGACAGCTACTTCGGCAGCGCCTTCTATACCCTGGATGTGTCGGGCGAGACGCCGCTGATCACCAGAAAAGTCGTGCAACTCAACAACGATTACATCCATCAGGTCATCGACGTCTACCACATCTGACCGAGATACGATGGCCCGGTGCCGGAGGAGATTCGACCATGAGCTACACCATTGCCCTCAACTTCGAGGACGGCGTCACCCGCTTCATCGGCTGCAAGGCAGGGGAAACGGTTCTCGATGCCGCCTATCGCCAGAAGGTCAACCTGCCGATGGACTGCTCCGACGGTGTCTGTGGCACCTGCAAGGGCCACTGTGAGCAGGGCGGTTTCGACATGGGAGACGAGTACCTGGAAGAGGCGCTCTCCGACGAGGAAGCCGCCGAGGGCCAGGTGCTGACCTGCCAGATGGTGCCGTCCTCCGACTGCGTCATCCAGATCCCGGTGGCCTCCAGCCTGTGCAAGACCGCGGTGGGCAAGCTCGAGGGCAGCGTGGCCGTGGTCGAGCAGCTCTCCGAGGACAGCATCGAGCTGGGGGTCGACCTGGACGACGAGGCCGCGCTGGCCTTCCTGCCGGGGCAGTACATCCACATCGATGTGCCGGGCAGCGATCAGCATCGCTCCTACTCCTTCAGCTCCAAGCCCGGCGATCGGCGGGCGACCTTCCTGATCCGCAACATTCCGAACGGGGTGATGAGCGGTTACCTGACCGAGCGCGCCCAGGTTGGCGACCGGCTGGCCCTCACCGGGCCGATGGGCAGCTTCTACCTGCGCGAGCTCACCCGCCCGGTGCTGATGCTGGCCGGCGGCACGGGCCTCGCGCCCTTCCTCTCCATGCTCGAGCTGCTGGTGCAGAAGAGGGCGGAAGGCGAGGCCAACGATCAGCCGATCCACCTGATCTACGGCGTCAACAAGGACGATCATCTGGTCAAGGTCGATGCCCTGGAGCACTTCGCGAAGGAGCTGCCGAACTTCACCTACTCCACCGTGGTGGTGGATGAGGCAAGCCGGCACCCGCGCAAGGGCTACGTGACCCATCACATGGACGCCGAGGTGCTGCACGACGGCGACATCGACGTCTACCTGTGCGGCCCGCCTCCCATGGTCGATGCCGTGCTCAAGTACTTCGACCAGGAGGGCATCGTGCCGCAGAGCTTCCATTACGAGAAGTTCACGCCGAACCAGGCCCCCAAGGAGGCGTCATGAGCATGGCCCGCGTCGACGGCTCACGCTTTCAGGATCGGGTCATGGTCATCACCGGCGCGGCCCAGGGCATCGGGCGGCGAGTCGCCGAGCGTGCCGCCGCCGAGGGGGCGCGCCTGGCGCTGGTGGACCGAGCCGACATCGTGCAGGAAGTCGTCGAAGAGCTCACGGCGCAGGGCGTCGACGCCATCGCCCTGCAGGCCGACCTGGAGACCTGGGAAGGGGCCGAGGACGTCATGGCCCGGAGCGTCGCGCACTTCGGCCGCATCGATATCCTGATCAACAACGTGGGCGGGGCGATCAACTTCAAGCC
>JAWWBV010000147.1:0-6421 GCA_033720795.1 Halomonas sp.
ACGCCGCGTTCGGTGCCGTCATCCGAGGCGGCCCGATGACCCAGCCAGTCCAGCACCTCGTCGATGCCATGCGCCTCGCGGCGGGGCGGCAGCGCCGGGCGGTCGATCATCACCACCGGCAGCCCCAGTTCGCGGGCGGCCTCGAGCTTGGCCGCCGCCCCCGCGCCGCCGGCGTTCTTGCACACCAGGCGCTCGACCCCGTGCTCGCGCAGCAGGGCCAGGTCGCCCGCCCGGGTGAAGGGGCCACGATCGACGGTCAGGGTGTGGCGCGGCAGCGGCGGGGGTGTGTCGGGGCGGTCGACCAGCCGCAGCACGTAGTGGTGCTCGGGCCGGGCGGCGAAGGCCGCCAGGTGCATGCGCCCGATCGCCAGCAGCACCCGCTGCGGCGGGCCGGCAAGCGCTTCCACCGCCGCCTCGATGCCGGCGACCCGCTGCCAGCGGTCGCCATGCTGAGGCGCCCAGGGCGGCCGGGTCAGGGCGATCAGTTCGGTGCCCGTCCGCTCGGCCGCGGCCACGGCGTGGCGGCTCATCCGCTCGGCGAAGGGGTGGGTGGCGTCGACCAGGTGGGTGATGTGCTCCTCCGCCAGGAAGGCGGCCAGCCCGTCCGTGCCGCCGAAGCCGCCGATCCGGGTCGGCAGCGGCTGGGGCTTGGGTGCCGCGACGCGACCGGCATAGCTGAACAGCGCGGGTATCTCTTGCTCGGCGAGCGCGCGGGCCAGGGCGCTGGCCTCGGTGGTACCTCCCAGGATCAGGACCTTCATGATGACTGACGCGGACGACGCTCCCTGGCTGACGGTGGTGGGCTGGGGCGAGAGTGGCACGGCCGGGCTCACGCCGGCAAGCCGCGAGGCGCTGGAGGCCGCCGAGGTGGTGTTCGGCGCCCGGCGCCACCTGCGCCTGCTGCCGCCGCTGGCCGCCGAGGTACGCGAGTGGCCGGTGCCCTTCGCCGACGGCCTCCCCGAGCTCCTGGCCGAGCGCGGCCGCCGGACGGTGATGCTGGCCTCCGGCGATCCCTTCTGGTTCGGCGCCGGCGCGACCCTGGCGCGACATCTCGCGCCCGGCGAGTGGCGCTCGCTGCCGTCGCCCTCGACCTTCAGCCTGGCGGCCTCCCGGCTCGGCTGGTCGCTGGAGGGCGTGACCTGCCTCGGCCTGCACGCCCGGCCGCTGACTCGCTTGCGTCCGCACCTGCATCGCGGCCGCCGCCTGCTGGTGCTGCTGCGCGACGGCGACGCGGTGGCGGCGCTCGCCGAGTGGCTCGGGCGTGTCGGCTTCGGCGCCAGTCGGCTCCACGTGCTGGAGGCGCTGGGCGGCCATCAAGAGCGAGAGCGCGTACGCTTCCTGCGCGCCGACGCCGAGCTGCCCGACGACATCGCCCATCCGGTGGCGGTGGGGCTCGAGGTCGACGGCGACGGGCCGGCGCTGCCGCTGACGCCCGGGCGGTCGGATGGCTGGTTCGATCACGACGGCCAGATCACCAAGCCGGCGGTGCGCGCCGCCACGCTCGCCGCCCTGGCCCCAATGCCGGGCGAGCGGCTGTGGGACATCGGCACCGGTTCCGGTTCGGTGGCCATCGAGTGGCTCTTGGCCCACCCGGACAACCGCGCCCTGGGCCTCGAGCGCGATGCCGAGCGGGCCGAGCGGGCCCGCCGTAACGCCTATGAACTCGGCGTCGACTGGCTCGAGGTGGTCGAGGGCGACGCCGCGGCGCTGCTGGCGGCTGATCTCGCCGACGCGCCGTCACCCGATGCGGTCTTCATCGGTGGCGGGCTCAGCGAGGCGCTGCTGGAGGCGCTGTGGCCGCGCCTGCCGGCGGGCACGCGGCTGGTGGCCAACGCGGTGACGCTCGAATCCGAGGCGCTGCTGGCCCAGCGGCAGCGCGAGGCCGGCGGCGAGCTGGTGCGCCTGGAGCTGTCGGCGGCGACCGCCCTCGGCACTCGCCGCGGCTGGAAGGCCGCCTATCCCATCGTGCAGTGGCGGATAGTGAAATGAACGGCGAAATGAGCGGTGAGATAAGCGGGGCGATGAGGGAGAAAGCGATGAGGATCGCGGGCTTCGGCTGTCGCTACTCGGCCACGCTCGCCTCGCTGGCCGAGGCGCTGGAGCGGCTCGAGGCCCGCTACGGCCCGGCCGACCGGCTGGCGGCGGCCGAGAGCATGCGCCCGCTGGTCGAGCGCCTGGGCGAGGTGCGTGGCCTGGCGACCCTCGGCGTGCCCGACGCCGCGCTGGCCTCGGCCGAGACCCTCACCCGCTCTGCGCACAGCCGCCAGGCCCGCGGCACCGGCAGCGTCGCCGAGGCCGTGGCGCGGCTGGCGGCTGGGCCGGGAGCGGCGCTGCTCGGCCCGCGGCTGATTGCCTCGGATCGACGCGCGACCGCCGCGATGGCCAGCACCGCCTCGACAGGAGAGACGACATGACCGTTCACTTTATCGGCGCCGGCCCCGGCGCGCCGGATCTGCTGACCCTGCGCGGGCGCGACCTGATCGCCGCGAGCCCGGTGTGCCTCTACGCCGGCTCGCTGGTGCCCGAGGCGATCCTCTCCCACTGCCCGGCGGACGCCCGGGTCATCAACACCGCGCCGCTGTCTCTCGACGAGATCATCGACGAGATCGCCACGGCCCACGCCGCGGGCCAGGACGTGGCCCGGCTGCACTCCGGCGATCTCTCGGTGTGGTCGGCCATGGGCGAGCAGCTGCGCCGGCTGCGCGCGCTCGGCATCCCCTACGCCATCACCCCCGGGGTGCCGGCCTTCGCCGCGGCGGCCGCGACCCTCGGCCAGGAGCTGACGCTGCCGGGCGTGGCGCAGTCGGTGGTACTGACGCGCACGCCGGGTCGGGCCAGCGCCATGCCGGATGGGGAGACCCTGGCCAACTTCGCGCGCACCGGGGCGACGCTGGCGATCCACCTGTCCATCCATAACCTTGCTCGGGTAGCGGAAGACCTGGTGCCGTTCTACGGCGCCGACGGCCCGGTGGCCATCGTCTGGCGCGCCAGCTGGCCCGACCAGCAGGTGATCCGCGGGCGGCTCGACACCATCGCCGCGCGGCTCGACCCGGCGATGAACCGCACCGCCCTGATCCTGGTCGGCCCGGCGCTGGCAAGCGAGGACTTCGACGACAGCTGCCTCTACGCCCTCGGCTACGACCGCCGCTTCCGGCCGCAGTCGGCGGCCTCGCCCTTCGCCGAGGGTGACGCATGATTCATCTATCGCTGATCGGCATCGGCACCGGCAATCCCGAGCACGTGACCCTGGCGGGGGTACGCGCGCTGCGCGAGGCCGAGCTGATCCTGCTGCCGCGCAAGGGCGAGGCCCGTTCGGACCTGGCCGACCTGCGCCGACTGCTGTGCCGCCACCTGCTCGACGAGGCCGCGCTCTCGCGGGTGGTGGAGTTCGACCTGCCGCGCCGCGACGGCCGCGACGACTACCTGGGCGCGGTGGACGACTGGCACGCGGCGATCGCCGAGACCTGGCGTGGGCAGATGATGCGCCACCTGCCGACGGGCGGGCGGGTCGCCATGCTGATCTGGGGCGATCCCTCGCTCTACGACAGTAGCCTGCGCATCGCCGAGCGCCTCAAGGGGCCGGATGCCGGCTTGGCGCTCGAGGTGGACGTGGTGCCGGGCATCACCAGCCTGCAGGTGCTGACCGCCGAGCATCGCATCCCCTTGAACGCCCTGGCCGAGCCGGTGCAGATCACCACCGGGCGGCGCCTGCGCGAGCGCGGCTGGCCCGGGGACGCGGCCAGCGTGGCGGTGATGCTGGACGCCGGCGGCGCCTTCCAGGCGCTGGCCCCGGAAGGCCTGCAGATCTGGTGGGGCGCCTATCTCGGCATGGACAAGCAGTGCCTGATCGACGGCCCGCTGGCCAAGGTCGGACCGGCCATCATCGAACGCCGCGCCGCCCTGCGCGAGCGCCACGGCTGGATCATGGACGTCTATCTGCTGGCGCGGACGTCGATGTTCTGACGGGGGCCGGGCCGTTGAAGGCCTCTAGCGTCATCATTCCCGAATTCAAGGAGACCGCAATGAAACACGTCGACCCCGAGCGCCACGCCGAGCGCATGGCCCACAAGCAGAAGATCATGAACGAGCGGATCAAGGCCGCCGACAAGGAGCAGGGCGTGCTGCTGGTGCTCACCGGCCCCGGCAAGGGCAAGAGCAGCTCCGGCTTCGGCATGGTCGCCCGCGCCCTGGGCCACGGCATGAAGGTGGGCGTGGTGCAGTTCATCAAGGGGAAGTTCCAGACCGGCGAGGAGGCCTTCTTCCGCGACCTGCCGGGGGTGGACTACCACGTCATGGGCGAGGGCTACACCTGGGACACCCAGGACCGCGAGCGCGACGTGCGCGCCGCCGAGGCGGCCTGGATCGAGGCCCGGCGCATGCTCGCCGACCCGGACTACGCGCTGGTGCTGCTCGACGAGCTCAATATCGCCCTGCGCCACGGCTACCTGGCCCTCGACGCCGTGCTCGACGACCTGCAGGCCCGGCCGGCCATGCAGCACGCGGTGGTCACCGGTCGTCACGCGCCGGAGGCGCTGATCGAGCTGGCCGATACGGTGACCGAGATGAAGGTGGTCAAGCACGCCTTCAAGGACCAGGGGATCAAGGCGCAAAAAGGCGTCGAACTGTAGTCGTTTCGGCTCTGTTGTCGCCGGATGAGCGCCGTGGACAAGCCAGCGCGAGGGTCCTACGCCAGGGATGGCGTCGGTAGCGCCCAAGGATGGGTTCACAGCGCCCTCGCGACGGTTTGGCGCCGGGAAAGCTCATCGTTCGCCGAGGCCGCGCCATCCCATCACCACGATTTCCAGGAGACCGCCGCATGGCAGACCCGACCGGACGATCCGATCACGCCTTCCCCGAGGCGCAGCGCGAGGGCCTCTACCGGGCCATCTTCGAGCGCCGCGACGTGCGCGCCCAGTTCCGTCTGGACCCGATCCCGCCGGAGGTGCTGGCGCGGCTCCTCGAGGCCGCCCACCACGCCCCCTCGGTGGGCTTCATGCAGCCCTGGGACTTCCTGCTGATCGACGATCGCGCGGTCCGAAGCCGCGTCCACGCCATCTTCGAGCGCGAGAACGCCAGGGCGGCCAAGGCCCACGCCGGCGAGCGCGGCGCGCTCTATCGGCGCCTCAAGCTGGAGGGCATCCTCGAGAGCCCGCTCAACCTCTGCATCACCTGCGACCGGGAGCGCGGCGGCGAGCACGTGCTGGGCCGCCAGAGCATCATCGAGATGGACCTCTTCAGCACCTGCCTGGCGGTCCAGAACCTGTGGCTGGCGGCTCGCGCCGAGGGCATCGGCGTGGGCTGGGTCAGCATCCTCGACCAGCAGGAACTCGCCGAGGTGCTGGGCCTGCCGGATCACGTCACCCCGCTCGCCTACCTGTGCCTCGGCTACGTCGACGACTTCCTCGAGGCGCCGGAGCTCGCCCGTGCCGGCTGGCGACAGCGCCTGCCGCTGGCCGATCGGGTGCACGGCAACGGCTGGCGGACCCCGCCGGCGGACGCGGAGATCACCCGCGCCGTCGACGCCCTGGCTCCCCGACAGTGAGGACGCTGGCATGCCGACGCTGATGATTCAGGGCACCACCTCCGATGCCGGCAAGAGCACCGTGGTCGCGGGGCTCTGCCGGGCGCTCGCCCGGCGCGGCATCTCGGTGGCGCCCTTCAAGCCCCAGAACATGGCGCTCAACAGCGCCGTGACCCCGGAGGGCGGTGAGATCGGCCGCTCCACGGCGCTGCAGGCCGTGGCCGCCGGCATCGCGCCCCACGCCGACATGAACCCGGTGCTGCTCAAGCCCGAGAGCGACCGGGGCGCCCAGGTGATCCTCGACGGCCAGGTCTACGGCCACATGGACGCGATCGACTACCACGCCTTCAAGCGCCGGGCGCGGGAGCGCGTGCTGGCAGCCTGGGAACGGCTGTCGAGCCGCTTCGACGTGATCATCGCCGAGGGGGCGGGGAGCCCCGCCGAGGTCAACCTGCGCGAGGGCGACATCGCCAACATGGGCTTCGCCGAGGCCGTCGACTGCCCGGTGGTGCTGGTCGGCGACATCGACCGCGGCGGCGTCTTCGCCCAGCTGGTCGGCACCCTGGCGCTGCTCTCCGAGTCCGAACGCGCGCGCACCCGGGGCTTCGTCATCAACCGCTTCCGCGGCGATCTCGCCCTGCTCGAGCCCGGCCTCGACTGGCTCAGGGCGCACACCGGCAAGCCGGTGCACGGCGTGCTGCCCTACCTCCAGGGCCTGCTGCTCGACGCCGAGGATGGCGTCGGCCTCGCCGGTCGCGAGGTGGCGGCGCCCGACCTGCGCGTCGTGGTGCCTGCGCTGCCGCGGATCAGCAACCACACCGACCTGGACCCGCTGCGCCTGCACCCGCGGGTCGACCTGACCCTGGTCGGCCCCGACCGGCCGATCCCGCCCGCTGACGT
>JAWWBV010000148.1:0-6303 GCA_033720795.1 Halomonas sp.
CCTACTGGAACGGCCGCGCCCCGGCCGACTGGCCGAGGCGCGAGGCGCTGTTCCAGCTCTATCCGCTGCTCAACCACCTGCTGCTGTTCGGCGGTGGCTATCGCTCCGCGGTCGAGCGGGCGGTGGCGCGGCTGGAGGCCGCCTGAGGCAGGCTAGCGGCTCCTGTCGAGGCCCCGACGCAGCTCATTGGGCGTGGTGACGGAGAGGCCGGAGTGGGCGAGGGGCCGGGGCGGGCGCCGGCGCCGGCCGCCCAGGCGCTGCGGCGGCCCGGCCGGCTCGACGAGGGTTGCATCGCGCCAGGTCTGGACGTTCAGGCGGCCGGCCTTGCGGGTGTGCCGGCGTGCCCGGCCCGCAAAGGGCCGGGCGCGTGACGCGACGCGGGTATTGCTCGGGAGGGCATCACCGGAAGGCGAGGCCTCGGCGCGGACGCCTGGCCCGGGGAGCCATGCCGACAGGGTGGCCATCAGCATCAGGCCGACGGCCAGCTTGCCGAATCGTCGTCGCGCGGTGTCCGGGATGATCGGGGAGCCGACGCCCTGTGCCGCGGTGGCCGGAGAGGTGACGGATTCGGTGCGCTTGCAGACATGAGGTCCCATTGCGTGTACCCCTTGCGTGGTGGGTGATACCGCCGGCCGCTGGCCAATGCCGAACGGACCGGCGCCCTGCCCGGAATCTCGTGCGAGCGGCGTGCCACTCCCTCCCGGCGCGGCGGTGAAACGAGAAGAGAACAGCACATTGAGCGTCTCTATCGATCGCTTGTTTTCGGACGCAGGCGCCGGGATGGCCGGGAAAACGCACGACAGAGAGGCGTTTTCCCGGGGTGAATGCCACATGCGGGGGCATCGTCGCGCCCATGGCGCGGGGCGCGAGGCTAGCGACCCAGGTACTCGAGCAGGCGCCGCCACCAGGGGGCGCTCGTTCCCTCGCCGCGAGGCGTCGCGGCGGCGGCGGACGACCCGACCAGGAAGGCGGCGATGGGAGCGACCTGGTCGCGGCGATCCAGCATCGGGGCGTGGCCGCAGCCCGTCACCTCGTGGCTGACGAGTTCGGGCTGCGCCTCGGCCATGCGCGTGACGCTCTCGGCCTTCAGCAGCGGTGAGTGCCGGCCGCGGACGACCATCAGCGGGCAGCGGATCGCGGCCCAGTCCGCCCAGGTGTCGCGCGGGGTGTCGTGAACGAATTGCTCGGCGATGCGCGGATCGAAGTGGTAGGTCCAGCTGCCGTCGGGCAGGCGCCGGGCGCTGCCCAGCGCCAGGCGGCGCCAGGCGTCGTCTCCCTCGATGCCGAAGCCGGTGTAATGGCGCCGCAGTTCGGCCTCGAGCTCGCTGAAACGAAGGAAGCGATGGGGCACGCCGAAATAGCTGGCCAGCTCCGCCAGGCCCTCGGGAGCGAGTTCCGGGCCCACGTCGTTGAGCACCAGGCATTCGATGCGCGCTGCGCTCTCCGGCTCGGCGGCCAGCAGCATGCCCAGCAGGCCGCCCATGGAGGTGCCGACCCAGGGCACGCGCTCCAGGCCGAAGTGATCCATCACGGCAGCTGCTATGGTCATGTAATGGGAATATACATAGTGGCAGGAGGGTGTTGACGACCAGCTCGACAGGCCCCGACCCGGGGTATCGGGCGCCAGAACCCGCCATTCGGGGCCGAGTTCCCGGGCGAAATCGGCGAAGTCGCCGCCGTGGCGGGCCAGGCCGTGCCAGGCGATCACGGTGCGGGGTGCCTCGGGGTGCCAGATCCGCACGGCCACCTCCAGCGCGTTCACCTTGACGAGTTCCAGGGCATCCATGGGCGGGCTTCCTGAGTAGGCCTGAAAGGGGGCGGCCGAGCCGTGGCCACCCCGCGATCGGGATCGGGCCGAAGGTTCTGCCGATGACCTATGCTGCAAGGCAGCATAGCGGATGGCACTGTCTCACGGCCAGTTTCGTTGGTCGTCGGCGAGGGCGGTGGACTCGATCAACAAACATGCGACAATGTATGTAAATATCACCACCACGAACCGAGGATCTACCGATGATGCGTCCCCGTTCCCTTCGCTGCACTGGCACGCGGTTCGCCCGCCGCGCCCTGCTGCCGGCCCTGGTCGCGGCGGCCGTCGCCGCGCCGGTCCAGGCGGCGGACCTGCTGACCATCGCCCGCGATGCGGTGCAGAACAATGCCGAGCTGGCCTCGGCCCGCGCCCAGGCGAGCAGCGTCGAAGCGGGGCGGGACGTCCAGCAGGGCGACCTGCTGCCCCAGGTCGAAGTGTCGGGCAACCTGACCCACAACCGCCAGTACGAGAGCCAGACGAGCCGCTTCCAGCAGGTCGGAGACGATAGCTATACCGGCGCCAGCCTGACCCTGGAGGCCACCCAGGCGCTCTTCGACGCTCGCAATGCGCGGGAGGTCGAGCAGGCCGAGCGCGAGATCGACCAGCAGCTCTATCGCCTGGCCGCCACCGAGCAGCAGGTGCTGATCGATGTTTCCACGGCCTACTTCGAGATCCTGCGCGCCTTTGAGGTGCTCGAGGCGCGGCGTGCCCAGGAGCGGGCCATCAATCGCCAGCTGGAGCAGGCGCGTGAGCAGTTCGAGGTGGGCCTGATCGCCATCACCGAGGTCGAGGAGGCCCAGGCGGCCTTCGACCAGGCGCGGGCGGAGCGCATCACGGCGCAGAGCAACCTGCAGGTCAACTTCGAGGCCCTGGAGCGCCTGACCGGGCAGCGTTACGCCAGCATCGACTCGCTGGGCGAGGAGATCTCCATCGCGCCGCCGACCCCGCGCGATCGCGATCAGTGGGTGGCGCTGGCCATGGAGAACAATCCCCGAGTGCTGGCCAGCCAGGCCGGGGTCGAGGTCTCGCGCAGCGGTGTCGACATCGCTCGCGCGAATCGCCTGCCCACCCTCAATGCCTTCGCCAACTACAACTACGCCGATGATGATCGGGATGCGATCGAGGGCCACACCTCGGCCAGCCAGGTGGGCCTCGGCGTGAGCCTGCCGCTCTTCACCGGCGGGCGCACCTCGGCGAGCATCCGCCAGAACACCTACCTGCTGGAGGCCAGCCAGTACGACTTCGAGGCCCAGCGTCGCGACACCGTCCAGCAGGTGCGCTCCTTCTATACCCAGGTGAGCAACGACGTCTCCACCGTGGAGGCGCGCGCCCAGGCGATCGTCTCCAACCAGAGCGCGCTGGACGCCACCCGCGCCGGCTACGAGGTCGGCACCCGCAACATCGTCGACGTGCTCAATGCCGAGCAGAACCTCTACAACGCCGTCGCCGAGCACGCCAGCGCCCGCTACGACTACGTGATCGACCTGCTGACCCTGCGCCAGCAGTCGGGAACCCTGGACGTGGCGGCGGTCGAGGAGGTGAACGCCTGGCTCGATGGCGGCAGCGTCTCCTTCACGCTGCCCGAGAGTGCCGAGTCGCGGGATGCGGTCATGAATATCGGCGCGCCGCCGCGTCTCGAGGAGTAGCGGGCATGCCCCGGAAATTTACAAACATTCATGAATGAATGTAAGATTCGTCTCTCCTCCGACGCGCCGAATGGAAAGCTCCCATGACAACCATCATCAAACGAGGCCGGGGCGGCCTGCTGGCCCTGGCCGCGGCTCTCGTGCTCGCCGCCTGCGGTCAGCAAGAGACTGCCGAGCAGCAGGCGTCCAATCAGGGTGACGCGCCCCCGACGCCCAAGCCGATCATGGAGATGGCCCGCCAGGATCTACCGCTGGACAAGTCCTACCCCGCCAAGCTGCGCAGCGACGACGAGGTCACCCTGGTGGCCCGGGTCACCGGCTTCCTCGAGAAGCGTCACTTCGAGCCGGGCGAGATGGTGGAAGAGGGCGAGAGCCTCTATTCCATCGAGCCGGACCTCTACGAGTCCGTGGTGGCCCAGCGCGAGGCCGACCTGGAGAGCGCCCGCGCCGAACTCTCGCGCGCCCAGCGAGATGCCGCCCGCTTCCAGCAGCTGCTCAGCCAGAACTCGGTGAGCCGACAGCAGGTCGACCAGGCACAGGCCGAATTGAACGTGGCCCGGGCCGCGGTCTCCCAGGCCGAGGCGGCGCTGGCCAATGCACGCATCGACCTCGGCTACGCCGACGTCACCGCGCCGGTGGCCGGCATGATCGGGCTGAGCGAGGTGAACCTGGGCAACCTGGTGCAGCCGGGCACCACGCTCGCCACCATCACGCCGCTCGACCCGCTGGAGGTTCGCTTCCAGCTGCCCCAGGAAGACGCCTTCGCGCTGCGCCAGCAGCTGCGTGACCAGCCCATCGAGGCGATCACCGCCTGGCTGAACCTGCCCGGCGGTGGGGGCGAGCGCCTCGAGGGGCACCTGGACTTCCTCGGCTCGCGGGTCGATGAGGCCACCAGCACCGTCCAGGCCACCGCGACCTTCGCCAATCCCGATGCCCGGGTGCTGCCCGGCCAGTTCGTCCGCGTCCACCTCGAGGGCATGAAGCGCTTCGACGTGCTGGCGGTGCCCGAGATTGCGCTGACCCAGGGCCTCATGGGCCCCCAGGTCTTCGTGCTCGACGAGGAGAACAAGGCCCGGGCGCGCACCGTGCAGCTCGGCGAGATCGCCGGTCCCTGGCAGATCCTGCGCAGCGGCGTCGAGCCCGGCGAGCGGGTGGTGGTGGGCGACCCCGCCGGCCTGCAGCCCGGCACGGTCATCGAGCCGCAGCCCTTCGACGGCATCGAGCAGAACGCGGGAGACGGCGCCAGGAGTCGCGGTGAGCAGGGCGATCAGCAGGGCGCCGAACCCGTGGCCGAGGGAGACGCCGGGCCATGAACTTCTCCAATTTCTTCATCAAGCGGCCGATCTTCGCGACGGTGCTGGCGATCATCCTGACGCTGATCGGGCTGATGAGCATGCGGGTGCTGCCCATCGAGCAGTACCCGAGCGTGGTGCCGCCCACGGTCTCGGTCAACGCCACCTTCCCCGGGGCCGACGCCGAGACCATGGCGCAGACGGTGGCCGCCCCCCTGGCCGAGGCCATCAACGGCGTCGAGGACATGCTCTACATGACCTCGACCAGCGCCGACAACGGCTCGATGCAGCTGCAGGTGGCCTTCAATATCGGCACCGATGGCGACATCAACACCATCAACGTCAACAACCGGGTGCAGGGCGCGCTGTCGCAGCTGCCCGAGGCGGTGCAGGCCCAGGGCGTGACCGTGGAGCTGAGTTCCAGCTCGATCCTGATGCTGGTGGCGCTGATCTCGCCCGAGGAGGACTACGACCGCATCTACCTGCAGAACTACGCCACCCTCAACGTCCTGGACGAGCTGCGCCAGGTGCCGGGGGTCGGCGATGCCGAGGTGCTGGGTGGCGGCGAGTTCGCCATGCGCGTGTGGATGGACCCGGACCGGCTGGCGCAGTATGACCTGACGCCCACCGAGGTCGCCGCGGCCATTCGTGCGCAGAACACCGAGGTGCCGGCGGGCAACCTGGCCGCCACGCCGCAGTCGGAGCCCCGGGCCTTCACCTACACCATCACCGCCGGGGGACGCCTCTCCAGCACCGACGACTTCCGCGAGATCTTCCTGCGTACCAACCCGGACGGCTCGGCGCTGCGCCTGGCCGACGTGGCGCGTATCGAGCTCGGCGCGTCCTTCTACGGCGTCGAGGCGCGGCTCAATGGCGGCACCATGGCGCCGATCATCATCAACCAGCAGCCCGGCGCCAACGCCCTGGAGACTGCCAAGGCCGTCGAGGACGTGATGGCGGAACTGGGGGGGCGGTTCCCGCCGGGGCTCGAGTACGTGGTGCCCTACGACACCACCCAGTTCATCGACGCCTCCGTGGAGACGGTCTTCCACACCTTCATCGAGGCCTTCCTGATCGTCGGCGTCATCCTGTTCATCTTCCTGCAGAACTGGCGCTTCACGGTGATCGCCATGTCGGTGGTGCCGGTCTCGGTGCTGGCGACCTTCGCCGGCTTCTACGCCTTCGGCTTCACCATCAACCTGCTGACGCTGTTTGCCCTGGTGCTCTCCATCGGCATCGTGGTGGACGACGCCATCCTGGTGGTGGAGAACGTCGAGCGGGTGCTCGGCGAGGACGAGGAGATCACCGTTCGCCAGGCGACGATCCAGGCCATGAAGGAGGTCGGTGGGCCGGTCATCGCCACCTCGCTGATCATGGCGGCGGTGTTTGTGCCGGTGGCCTTCCTGGGCGGCTTCACCGGGCAGATCTACCAGCAGTTCGCGCTGACCATCGCCATCTCGGTGGCCTTCTCGGCGCTGATGGCGCTGACCTTCACCCCGGCGCTCTCGGCGATCTTCATCAAGCACGACCTGCACCGCCGGGAGACGACCCTGAGCCG
>JAWWBV010000149.1:0-6283 GCA_033720795.1 Halomonas sp.
CCTGGTCCTCCCACCACCAGCGTCCCTCGCGCTCGTGCTGGCCCGGCAGGGTGGGGCGCGTGCAGGGCTCGCAGCCGATGCTCACGTAGCCGCGCTCGTGCAGGGCGTTGTAGGGCACGTCGAACATGCGGATGTAGGTCCAGACGTCGTCGCTGGTCCAGCGGGCCAGCGGGTTGATCTTGAAGAGCGGCGCCTGCTCGCTGCCGAAGGTGCTGTCGCGCTCGGCGATCTGCAGGCTGGAGCGGGTGCCGGGGCTCTGGTCGCGGCGCTGCCCGGAGACCCACACCGGCAGGCCCGCCAGGCGCCGCCGCAGGGGCGCCACCTTGCGGATGCCGCAGCACTCCTGGTGGCCGTCGCGGTAGAAGCTGAAGAGTCCCTTCTCATGCACGAGTGCCTGGACGTCCTCGGTGTCGGGGACGCGCACGTCGATGGCGATGGCGTAGTGATCGCGCACCCGCTCGATGAAGGCGTAGGTCTCGGCGTGCAGCCGACCGGTGTCCAGCGAGAAGACCTTGACGTCCTCCTTCGGCGCGACCTTCAAGGCCAGGTCGATCAGCACCACGTCTTCGGCGCCGGAGAAGGAGATCGTCAACTCGCCGAAGGCGCGGTAGGCGGCACGCAGGATCTCCTTGGGCGTCTCCTGATCGTGCTCGAGGACGAAGCGGTTGGTGTCGAAGGCGGTCATGGCGGTCTCTGCTAGCGATATTGCCGCTACCCTAGCAGAGCCGTGGCGCCCCTCCCCAATACCGAATCATTGGATATCTATGCCTCTATTGACTAATAGGGGCGCTTTCTTATTCCAATCATCGTCATCTGTCGGCGTCGCCAGGGCGCGCATCAGGTGGCGGATCTTGTCCAGGGTCTCGGCATACTCGGCGCCGCCCTCGGAGTCGGCGACCAGGCCACCCCCGCCCCACAGGTGCAGCCGTCCCGTCTCGGCCACCACGCTGCGAATGGCGATGGAGGTGTCCATGCGCCCGCGTACGTCGACGTAGCCCAGGCTGCCGCAGTAGGCGCTGCGCCGGCTGGGCTCCAGCTCGTCGATGATCTGCATGGCGCGCACCTTGGGGGCTCCGGTGATGGAGCCGCCGGGGAAGGCCGCCGCCAGCAGGTCCATGGGACGCTTGTCGGCCGCCAGCTCGCCGGTGATCACGCTGACGAGGTGGTGGACGTTGGCATAGCTCTCCAGGCCGCAGAGCGTGGGGACCCGCACGCTGCCGGGTCGGCAGACCCGCCCCAGGTCGTTGCGCAGCAGATCGGTGATCATCACGTTCTCGGCCCGATCCTTGAGGCTCGCCTCGAGCTCGGCGGCCAGCCGCCGGTCCTCGTCGGGGGTGGCGCCGCGCGGGCGCGTGCCCTTGATCGGCCGGGTCTCGACATGTCCGCCCCGGCACTCGAGGAAGCGCTCCGGCGAGAGCGAGAGGATCGCCTGCTCTCCCTCGGGGCCGCTCCAGGCCTGGTAGCCGGCATAGGGAGTCGGGGTGGCCTTGCGCAGGCGACGATAGGCGGCCCACAGGTCTCCCGCGTAGGGGGCGCTGAAGCGCTGGGCCAGGTTGATCTGGTAGCAGTCGCCGGCGCGGATATAGGCCTGCACGGCGTGAAAGCGCGCCAGGTACTCATCGCGGCTTAGCTCGGCGGCGAAGGGGGCGGTGAGACGAAAGGCCGTTGCCGGTCGTGCCGCGGCCGACAGCCACTCAAGCACCTGCTCGCGGCGGATGGCGCTGCCCACCAGCCAGCTCTCCCGACGCTGGTGATCCTGGATCAGCGCCCAGTCGTAGAGGCCGACCCGGCTGGCCGGCAGGGTGACGGCCGGGCGGGCCTGTCCGGCCACCGGTTCGAGGCGCTGCCCCAGGTCGTAGCTCCAGTAGCCGATCAGGCCGCCGAGAAAGGGCAGGTCGCTCTCCGGTACTTCCCGGGACAGTCGGTCGAGCAGCGCCTGCTGAGCGGTGAAGGGGGGCAGGCCCGCCAGCGCCGGGTCACCGTCGACGCGACCTGCACCGTCGACCTCGAGCAGCGCCAGCGGGTCGCAGCTGAGGATGTCGTAGCGCCCCCCCGGCGCCGTCGGCCGGCCGCTGTCGAGCAGGACCGCGCCGGGCCTGTCGCGCAGCACCGCGAAATAGCCGAGCGGGTCCTCGTGGTAGGGCAGCGGAGTGATCTCGAGCGGTGGTGTCATCAGGTGTCTTCCCCTAGCAGGGCGTCCATTCTAGGCATCGCGAACCGACTTGTCCCTTCCGGCGGCCGCGTATTGTCGACACGCGCGTCGCCATCGGTCATGTTGTCTACAACCAAAGGTGAAGGCTTTCTGCCGAACGGCCGGTTGACCGGGAGAAAGGCAGTGGCTAAAGTTCCTCCATCACTTAATTGTCGACAATCGCCATGACCTCAGTCGCACCAGAACAGGCCGCCACCCCCGAAGTCCGCACCCTGGCGGAGCGGGTCTTCAACCAGCTTCAGGACGCCATCGTCCGGGGCGAGCTGGCGCCCGGCAGCAAGATCACCGAGCCCGGTCTCTCGCGCGCCTACGGCATCTCCCGCGGGCCGCTGCGCGAAGCGATGCGCCGCCTGGAGTCGCACCGCCTGATCCAGCGGGTGCCCCACGTGGGGGCCCGGGTGGTCCAGCTCTCCATGAAGGAGCTGCTCGAGCTGTTCGACCTGCGCGAGGCCCTGGAGAGCATGGCCGCGCGGCTGGCCGCCGAGCACATGACGCCCGAGGAGATCGCCGGGCTGCGCGAGTTGCTCTCGGTCCACGAGCGCCAGGCCGACCTCAAGCGCGGCGAGGCCTACTACCAGCGCGAGGGGGACCTGGATTTCCACTACCAGATCGTGCTGGGTAGCCACAACAAGATGCTGATGGGACTGCTCTGCGACGACCTCTACTACCTGGTGCGACTCTATCGTACCCAGTTCAGCGCCAGTGGCACGCGCCCGCAGCGTGCCTTCGTCGAACACCACCGCATCGTCGACGCCATCGAGGCGGGCGACGCCGAACTGGCGGAGCTGCTGATGCGCCGCCACGTCAGCGCCTCGCGAGCCAACGTCGTCGAGCGCTATGCGGCCACCCTCGAACCCCAGGATAGCGAGACGTCCTCCTGAGGCGCTCGACCCACTAACCGGAGACCCTCCATGACTCAATCGACGCCCGGCGCCCGCTTCCGCGCCGCCCTCGAGGCCAACCGTCCGCTGCCCATCGTCGGCACCATCAATGCCTACACCGCCATGATGGCCCAGCGGGTCGGCCACCAGGCGATCTACCTCTCCGGCGGCGGGGTGGCCAACGCCTCCTACGGCCTGCCGGATCTCGGCATGACCACCATGAACGACGTGGTCGAGGATGCCCACCGCATCTGCGGCGCCACCGACCTGCCGCTGCTGGTGGACATCGACACCGGCTGGGGCGGCGCCTTCAACATCGCCCGCACCGTCAAGGAGATGCAGCGCGCCGGCGTGGCCGCCGTGCACCTCGAGGACCAGGTGGCGCAGAAGCGCTGCGGCCATCGTCCCAACAAGGCGATCGTCTCCCAGCAGGAGATGGTCGACCGCGTGAAGGCGGCCGCGGACGCGCGCCTCGATCCGGACTTCACCCTGATCGCGCGCACCGATGCCTTCCAGAAGGAGGGCCTCGACGCGGCCATCGAGCGGGCCAATGCCTGCATCGAGGCGGGCGCCGACGCCATCTTCGCCGAGGCGGTGCACACCCTGGACGACTACAAGGCCTTCTGCGAGCGCGTCGAGGCCCCGATCCTGGCCAACATCACCGAGTTCGGCGCCACGCCGCTGTTCTCCCAGCAGGAGCTCGGCGAGGTGGGCTGTCGCATGGTGCTCTACCCGCTGTCGGCCTTCCGCGCCATGAACGCCGCGGCCCTCAAGGTCTACCAGAGCATCCACGACACCGGCCACCAGCGCGACGTGGTGGAGCTGATGCAGACCCGCGACGAGCTCTACGACTTCCTCAACTATCACGACTTCGAGCAGAAGCTCGACGCCCTGTTTGCAGAGAACGAGAACGCGGAGCAGGGCGGCAACGCCTGACACGCCACGAGACCGACAATAAACGACTCACGAGGAGACACGACATGGCAGATAAACCCATCGGTGGCGCCGGTCTGCGCGGCCAGAGCGCCGGCACCACGGCCCTGTGCACCGTCGGCCAGACCGGTTCCGGCCTGACCTATCGCGGCTTCGACATCGAGGAGCTGGCCGAGAAGGCGAAGTTCGAGGAGGTCGCCTACCTGCTGCTCAAGGGCAAGCTGCCCAACCAGGCCGAGCTCGATGCCTATATCACCAAGCTCAAGGGCCTTCGCGGCCTGCCTCAGGCGCTGAAGACCGTGCTCGAGCAGATCCCGGCCGACGCCCATCCCATGGACGTGATGCGCACCGGCGCCTCCATGCTCGGCAACCTCGAGACGGAGCAGAGCTTCGATGAGCAGCAGGACGTCTCCGACCGCCTGCTCGCCGCGCTGCCGTCGATCATCTGCTACTGGTACCGCTACTCCCACGACGGCGTGCGCATCGAGACCGAGACCGACGACGCCTCGGTGGGTGGGCACTTCCTGCACCTGCTGCGCGATGAACCGGCCTCCGAGCTGCACGCCCGGGTGATGAACGTCTCGCTCATCCTCTATGCCGAGCACGAGTTCAACGCCTCGACCTTCACCGCCCGCGTCTGCGCCTCGACGCTCTCCGACATGCACTCCTGCGTGACCGGGGCCATCGGCTCGCTGCGCGGTCCGCTGCATGGCGGCGCCAACGAGGCGGCCATGGCGATGATCGAGAACTGGCAGTCGCCGGAGGAGGCCGAGCGCGAGATCATGGGCATGCTCTCCCGCCGCGACAAGATCATGGGCTTCGGCCATGCCATCTACCGCGAGTCCGACCCGCGCAACGCCATCATCAAGCAGTGGTCCCAGAAACTCGCCGAGGACGTGGGCGACAGCGTGCTCTACCCGGTCTCCGAGCGCGTCGAGGCGGTGATGTGGCGCGAGAAGAAGCTGTTCTGCAACGCCGACTTCTTCCACGCCAGCGCCTACCACTTCATGGACATCCCGACCAAGCTGTTCACGCCGATCTTCGTCTGCTCGCGCGTCACCGGCTGGTGCGCCCATGTCTTCGAGCAGCGCGCCAACAACCGCATCATCCGCCCGAGCGCCGACTACGTCGGGCCCGAGAAGAGCGAGTGGGTGCCCATCGAGGAGCGCGACTGACGCGTCTTCCTGATCCCCTGCCGCGACAGGGGCGGGGGCAAGGCGAAGCGAGGGCCCTACACCAGGGATGGGTTCACAGCGCCCTCGCGAAGGTCCGGCTCTCCGGGGCTTGCTCCCGGCGGGATAGCCGCTGAAAACGCTTCCTCACCTGTCCATGAACCGATGGTGCACGCCATGAATACCGACTACCGCAAGCCCCTCCCCGGTACCGAGCTGGACTATTTCGACACCCGTGCGGCCGTCGACGACATAAAGCCCGGTGCCTACGATACCCTTCCCTACACCTCGCGGGTGCTGGCCGAGCAGCTGGTGCGCCGCTGCGAGCCGGAGCTGCTGACCGACGCGCTCACCCAGCTGATCGAGCGCCGGCGCGACCTGGACTTCCCCTGGTACCCGGCCCGCGTGGTCTGTCACGACATCCTTGGCCAGACGGCGCTGGTCGATCTGGCCGGCCTGCGCGACGCCATCGCCGAGCGCGGCGGCGACCCGGCCAAGGTCAACCCGGTGGTGCCGACCCAGCTGATCGTCGACCACTCCCTGGCCGTCGAGCATGCCGGCTTCGAGCAGGATGCCTTCGACAAGAACCGCGCCATCGAGGATCGCCGCAACGAGGATCGCTTCCACTTCATCGAGTGGACCAAGACGGCCTTCGAGAATGTCGACGTGATCCCCGCCGGCAACGGCATCATGCACCAGATCAACCTGGAGAAGATGTCGCCGGTGATCCAGGCGCGCCCCGACGAGACCGGCAAGCGCGTGGCCTTCCCGGACACCTGCGTGGGCACCGACAGCCACACCCCCCACATCGACTGCCTGGGCGTGATCGCGCTGGGCGTGGGCGGCCTCGAGGCCGAGACTGTGATGCTGGGCCGCCCCTCCATGATGCGCCTGCCGGACATCGTCGGCGTGGAGCTGACCGGCAAGCGTCAGCCCGGCATCACCGCCACCGATATCGTGCTGGCGATCACCGAGTTCCTGCGCCAGGAGCGCGTGGTGGGGGCCTACCTGGAGTTCTTCGGCGAGGGGGCCAGGAGCCTGACCATCGGCGACCGCGCGACCATCTCCAACATGACGCCCGAGTA
>JAWWBV010000150.1:0-6239 GCA_033720795.1 Halomonas sp.
CAGCAAACGGCGCTGGACCGGGCCTGCGCGCGCATCGCCCCGAGCTGGCCGCTGGATCGGCTGATCGCGGTGAGCCCCTACTGGACCCAGCGCGGGGAGGACGCCGCCACGGTGGCGGCGCGGCTCTCGGCGCTCGGCAACGTCCACTGCCTGATGCCGCCGAGCCACTACCTGGGCGCCTGGCAGCGCGGCGAGATCACCGATCGCCACCTCGCCGCGGCGGCCGAGCGGCTCGACTACCCGGGCGGCTACAAGAACCTGCTGGTGGTCGTCGACGAGCTCGCCCGGCTGCCCCACTGGCACAACGTCAGCGACCTGATCGACGCCCGCCGCGACCGCCAGCACAAGATGGCCTGGCGCGACGAGATCACCCAGCAGATCAGCCAGTTCTGCGCCGCCTACTACCAGGAGGACGGGCCGCTCAACGCCCAGCGCCTGAACGCCCCGAGCGGCAAGCGGCTCTACCAGCACTGGCGGGAGATCACCCTCAAGGATCGCGGCATCGCCATCCTGATGGGCGAGCGGCGCCTGCGGCGCTACTTCGCGACCCTGCCGGAGACCGAGGCCGGCCTCTTCGAGGCGGCGATCGCCGAACTGGCGGTCGAGTCCGACCGGCTCGAGCACTACGCCCAGGCGCTGCTGCTCGACATCAACGGCTGGGCCGCCTGGGTCGCCTACCAGGAGTGGCAGCGGGCGCTGGGCGCCCCCGAAGGCGAGGGCGAAGGCGAGCGCGAGGCGCCGGCGTCGGACATGCGCAGCCTGCTGGCGATCCGCCTGGCCTGGGAGCTGGTGCTCTGGCGCTACGTGCGCGCCGAGCTGCCCGACCAGGCCGAGCGCCTGACCCGGCTGTGGCACGCCGAGCTCGTGGAGCTGCCGGAGCGGGTCGAGCGCCACCTGCACGCCCAGCAGCCCCTCTGGGTGTGGCAGCTCGCCAGCGAGCTGGCCTACCAGGACCCGCTGCAGCGGGCCCTGGGCGAGACGGCGCGCGCGCCGGCCCCGGCGAGCGAGGCGGTGCGGCTGCAGGCGGTGTTCTGCATCGACGTGCGCTCCGAGCCGCTGCGTCGGGCGCTGGAGCGCCAGAGCCCGGCGATCCAGACCCTGGGCTTCGCCGGCTTCTTCGGCCTGCCTCTGGAGCACCGGCAGGACGGCGCCGCGCTTTCCCAGCCGCACCTGCCGGGCCTGCTGGCGCCCCGGGTGACGCTCAGAAGCGGCACGGGCGAGGGCGAGGCCCGCTCGGCGAAGCGGCTCAACTGGCAGGCCCGCCTGCAGGAGTGGAGCCGCACGGCGAGTGCCAGCTTCACCGCCGTGGAGGCGAGCGGGTTGCTCTATGCCGGCAAGCTGCTGCGCCGCTCGCTGGCGCCGAAGGCCGGGCGCGTGCCCCTCGTCATGGACGAGTTGAGCTGGCACTGGCGCGACAGCGGCGAGGCGCTGAGCCTCGCCGACAAGGCTACGCTTGCCCGCACCGTGCTCGGCGCCATGGGCCTCACCGAGCACCTCGCGCCCCGGGTGCTGCTGGTGGGCCACGGCAGCCACAGCAGCAACAATCCCCACGCCGCGGGGCTCGAGTGCGGCGCCTGCGGCGGCCAGTCCGGCGAGGTCTCGGTGCGCGCCCTGGCGCGGCTGCTCAACGACCCCGCGCTGCGCGAGGCGCTGGCCGAGCAGGGCCTCGTCATTCCCGAGCAGACCCGCTTCGTGCCGGCGCTGCACCACACCATCACCGATCGCATCGAGCTGCCGGAGGGCGCGGAGGATGCCTTCGCCCTGAGCGAGGAGGAGCGCGCCTGGCTCGCCGGGGCCGGCGACCAGGCCCGGCGCGAGCGCGCTCCGCGGCTCGGCCTCGCGGCGAACGAGCCCGAGCTCGAGAAGGTCCTCGAGCGCCGCGGCGCCGACTGGTCCCAGACCCGCCCGGAGTGGGGCCTGGCCAACAACGCCAGCTTCATCGCCGCGCCGCGTCGGCTCACCGCGCCCCTCGATCTCGCCGGGCGCAGCTTCCTGCACGACTACGACTGGCGCACCGATCCCGACGCCTCGCGCCTCGAGCTGATCATGACCGCGCCGATGGTCGTCGCCCACTGGATCAACATGCAGTACAACGCCTCCGTCACCGACAACCGCAAGTTCGGCAGCGGCAACAAGGTGCTGCACAACGTGGTCGGCGGGCATATCGGCGTGTTCGAGGGCAACGGCGGCGACCTGCGCATCGGCCTGCCGATGCAGTCGCTGCACGACGGCGAGCAGTGGCGCCATGAGCCGCTGCGCCTGAGCGCCTACCTGGCGGCGCCCACGGCGGCGATCGACGCCATCATCGCCCGCCACGAGGTGCTGCAGTCCCTGGTGGGCAACGGCTGGCTGCATCTCTTCGCCCTCGATGACGAGACCGGCGAGATCCTCGCGCGCCGGGAGGGCCGCTGGGTCGCACCCTAGCGCTCACCCCATCACGCGAGCACAATGAGTCGCCCCCGCGCCGATCCTTCGGCCGGGGGCGTTTTTCTGTGGGGCTGAGAGGCGTGCTGCCCCTCGACGCGTCGCGGCGTCATCACTCATCGAGCGTTCAACCAGGGAGTGGCAGGGTGAAAGTCACCGACACCGAACGACTGACGATTCGGCATTTCGAGGCCGACGACGCCGACTTCATCGTCCGGCTCTTGAACGACCCGACGTTCATCCGCCACATCGCCGACAAGGGGGGCGCACCCGCGAGGAGGCCCTCCGCTATCTCGAACACGGCCCGATGGCGAGCTATCGGGCCCGGCTTTCCTCTTCCGGGGCGCTGTGACACCATCGCCGCTTTCGCCGTTCGGAGTCGTTGTCTCGTGATCGTTCGTGATCGCCCCGGTGCGCTCGGGCTGATGCTGGCCTGGAAGGGCTCGGTGTTGCCCCATATCTTCCCTCACATCCTGCTGGCTGGGCTCTTCGCCACGGCCGTCACCTGGGTCTCTCGCCATCACTACCTGGATGGCATCGTCGAATACACCCTGCTGCCGTTCACCCTCATGGGGATCGCGCTGTCGATCCTGTTGAGCGTGCGCAACACGGCGACCTACAACCGCTGGTGGGAGGCGCGCCAGCAGTGGGGGCACATGGTCCATGAGATGCGCAGCCTGGCGCGGACCGGCGGCATCTACCTGAGACCGGAGCGGCGCCGTGCGCTGATGATGCGCGCGCTGGCCCATGCGCATCTGCTGCGCGGGCAGCTGCGCGAGGAGGAGGTGCGCGCGGACCTGTCGGCCTCGCTCCCCGCGGCCCTGGTCGACCGGGCGCTGGCCACCCGCAACCCGGCGGCGTTCATGCTGCAGCGGGCCGGCGACGTGGTGGCCGAGGCCCGCCGTGCCGGGGAGATCGACTCGGTGGGAGCGGCGGCGCTCGATCGGCACCTGCACGGCATGGCCGGCATCCAGGCCGCCTCGGAGCGCATCGCCCAGACGCCGCTGCCGTTCGCCTACACACTCCTGGCGCATCGTACCGCCTACGTCTACTGCTACCTGCTGCCGTTCGGGCTGGTGCCCGGCGCCGGCTGGTTCACCCCGGTGTTCACCGCCATCGTCGCCTACACCTTCTTCGGGCTGGATCGCCTCTCGGAGCAGCTGGAATTCCCCTTCGGCCGCGAGACCAACGACCTGCCGCTGGACGCCATCTGCCGGGTGCACGAGATCAGCGTGGCCGAGGCGCTCGGCGACCCGGCGCCCGAGCCGCTGCAGCCGGTGGAGTTCCAGCTGCAGTAGGCGGTGCCGGCCTGGCCCCCATCGCCCGGCAGTGCCACGCAGGGTCGTGTTGCATCCCCGGGTGCAGGCCAGGGCCTCGCTTGGCTATCCTCCACGAGGCTGGAGAACGTCGAGCTCACTCTCTGCAACCGGACGGCTGCCATGTATCGCGCCCTCTTGCGCTATTTCGAGACCCTGGTGAACCCCTACCCGGAGGACGCTCGGGGCACGCCACCCAGGGGGTTGTTCGCCTTCATCCTGCACTTTTCGCGGCCGGTACTGCCGCTGCTGGTCGTGATGTCGCTGCTGACGGCGCTGGTCTCGGCGGCGGAGGTGTTCTTCTTCCACACCATGGGCGAACTGGTGGACTGGCTGGCCGGCGCCGAGCGTGAGGGCTTCTTCGCCCAGCATGGCTGGCGCCTGGCCGGCATGGCGGCGCTGGTGGTGATCGGCCTGCCGCTGTTGACCCTGCTGCAGTCGCTGGTGACCCAGCAGAGCATCTTCGGCAACTACCCGATGATCGGCCGCTGGCTGGCGCATCGCCATATGCTTGGCCAGAGCCTGGCCTTCTATCAGGACGAGTTTGCCGGGCGGGTTTCCCAGAAGGTGATGCAGACGGCCCTGGCGATCCGCGAGACGGTGATGAAGCTGATGGACCTGATGGTCTATGTCCTCGTCTACTTCACCGGGGCCATGTTGCTGATGGGCCGCGCCGAGCCCTGGCTGATGCTGCCGCTGGTGCTGTGGCTCGCCGGCTACATCGCCATCATGTGGGTCTTCGTGCCGCGCCTGCGGGCGGTCTCCATGGCGCAGGCCGATGCCCGGGCGGTGATGACCGGGCGTATCGTCGATAGCTACAGCAATATCCAGACCATCAAGCTGTTCGCCGATACCCGTCGCGAGCAGGAATACGCCCGGGATGCCATGGAGGGGTTCATGGTGACCGTCTATCGGCAGATGCGCCTGGCCACCGGCCTGACCGTCAGCCTGACGGTGCTCAACTCCTTGCTGCTGGCCGGCGTGGCCGCCATGGCCATCGGCGCCTGGTACCTGGAAGCGGTGTCGCTGGGGATCATCGCCGTGGCGATCGCCCTGGTGATGCGCATCCGCTTCATGTCCAACTGGATCCTCTGGGAGGTGGCGAGCCTGTTCGAGAACATCGGCACCGTGCAGGACGGCATCAACACCATCGCCCGCGAGCCGGCGGTGCAGGACGCCCCCGATGCCGGGACGCTGACGGTGCCGCGCGGTGAGATTCGCTTCGAGGCGCTGCGCTTCGGCTATGCACGCCCCGACGGCCAGGGTCGGCGGGTCTTCGATGGCCTCGACCTGACCATCGCCCCCGGCGAGAAGGTGGGGCTGATCGGTCGCTCCGGGGCCGGCAAGTCGACCCTGGCCAACCTCCTGCTGCGTTTCTTCGATCTGGAGGGCGGGCGCATCCTGATCGACGGCCAGGACATCGCCGGGGTGACCCAGGAGTCGCTGCGCCGGCATATCGGCATGGTCACCCAGGACACCTCGCTGCTGCACCGCTCGGTGCGCGACAACATCCGCTACGGCAGTCCCCAGGCCAGCGAAGCGCAGGTCCAGGAGGCGGTGCGTCGCGCCCATGCCGATACCTTCATCGATGACCTGGTGGACCCGCAGGGCCGCCGCGGCCTGGATGCCCAGGTGGGGGAGCGCGGCGTCAAGCTCTCCGGCGGCCAGCGTCAGCGCATCGCCATCGCCCGGGTGCTGCTCAAGAATGCGCCCATCCTGGTGCTGGATGAAGCCACCTCGGCGCTGGACTCCGAGGTGGAGGCGGCGATTCAGGAGCAGCTCTATACGCTGATGGAGGGCAAGACGGTGATCGCCATCGCCCACCGGCTTTCGACCATCGCCATGCTCGACCGCCTGGTGGTGATCGATGAGGGACAGATCGTCGAGAGCGGCACCCACGGGGAACTGCTGGCCAAGGACGGCCTCTATGCCGCCCTGTGGCGGCGCCAGTCCGGTGGCTTCATCGGCGTGGCGGTCGAGGACGATGATGGCCCAGGCAGAGCGAGGCAGGCATGACGCTGGACTACCGATGGCTCCATGACAGGGTTCGCCACCGCTTCGACTCCGAGGAGGCCCTGGAGGCCTACCTGCCCCGGGCGCTGACGCCTGACGAGCTGAAGCGGCTGGGGGATGACCGCTACCTCTCCGCCATGAGCCGGCGGGTGTTCCGCGCCGGCATGAATCACGCGGTGGTCGATGCCAGGTGGCCGGCCTTCGAGGAGGCCTTCTGGGGCTTCGTGCCCGAGAAGATGGTGCTGCTCACCCCGGAGCAGATCGAAGGCCACATGCAGGATGAGCGCCTCATCCGTCATCGCACCAAGCTCCAGACCATCCCCAGAAACGCGCAATTCATCCTGGACATTCGCCAGGAGCAGGGCGGCAGCTTCGGTGAGTTCATCGCCGACTGGCCGAGCACCGACATCATCGGCCTGTGGCGCCTGCTGGCCAGGCGCGGCGCACGCCTGGGCGGCCGTTCGGCCGCCGGCTTCCTGCGCCTGG
>JAWWBV010000151.1:0-6180 GCA_033720795.1 Halomonas sp.
GAACCGCATGGGCCTTCGACAAGGCGCTGATGGCACAATTGAGGACACCCAAGGCATCGGCGGCATCGCCTGGAAACCCGGCGACACCGATGCGGGGCGAGACGAGGACGTTCTCGTTGTTGATCGTCAAGGGCCTGTCCGTCATCGCCATGATGCTACGCCCCACCTCACAGAGGCGTGACATGGAGGTCCCGGGGGGATACAGCACCGCCCACTCCTCTGTCGTCAATCGTGCCAGCGTCACCTCATCGCCCAGTAGTGACTGCAGCTGCCTGGACAGCAGGATGGCTGCTCGGTCCAGCCCCTGGTGCCCCATGGACTGCATGATCCTCGCCAGGGGAACATGCACGACCATGACCTGCAGGTCGCTGCCCAGTAACGAGGCATCATGGATGGTATGGGTCAGGCGCTCCATGAACAGGCTCTTGTTGGGCAAGCCGGAGACCCGATCATGGGTGACGAGATACATCAGACGAGAGCGTTGCGACAGGGCCAGCTGGCGGGTCCGCATGAGCATGGCGATGCGCTCAGCAAATTCGCCCTTGTCGACCGGCGCCACGATGAACTCGTCGATCGTGTGCCAATGGTGACGCAATCGGTGGCGGAGTTCGGCACGGGAAATGATCAGGATGACGGGCAGGAAGGTGGGTTCATCGCGGACCTTGGCGTCCATCAACCAATCCTGCCATTGCGGGAAGTTGGCGACGTCGACGATGGCCAGGTCGAATGCCTGTACGCTCCCTGCCCGTTCGTCGGGCTCGATGAGCTCATAGGCGCCCGCCAGGTATTCGCGGAGGCGCTCACGATTACCCTTGCCCCCCGAGCCGACCAGCATCAGGACCCGCCCCCTCACGGAGGGCCGATCGGTGGATTCATCATCCTCGGGTGCCGCTGAACCGCTGCCACGCCATTGGAGGTTGGCGAGCTCTTGAGACGTCGTCATCGGGTCTACTCGAGATCTTGTGGGTCACGTTCGTGGTCGTCGGAGGCAACCCCCACCAGTTCCCGCACCAACTGGATGATGGCGGTCTTCGTTACCGGTTTCTGCAGGACGCTCGCGGCGCCGAAGCGCAGCGAGTGACTGCCCGCCTCCAGGTCCTTGGGCGCCGAGAGCACGATGAACGGATTGCCGCGCTCCTGGAGGGTAGCGCACATCCGCCATACGGCCTGGCCGAAGCCGGTGACATCGATCATGGCAGGGACATTGCCGACGGCACGGAATGCCGCCTGGAGTTCGGCCTCCGAGCTCACCCCAATACCGTCGATATCGACCTGGGTGAGGGCCTGGCGCATGACACGAATGTTGCCAGGTCTTTTCATGATCAGGATCACCGTATCCATGCTCACTCCCCGGTCAAGGTCCGGATGTCATCGAGGTGATGTTATGCACATTCTCGAGGGCCCTGACCGGCTCGCCCACCGTCAAGGCATGGGGGCCTATTCGGTAGGAGTAACAGGCGTTGTCGAAGGCGCTGAGACGCTTCTTGAGGATCCCCATGACCTTGGTAAGCTCACCATTCATCTCCATGTAGCGCAGATAGATCACGTTGTCCGCTAGATAGCTGATTCCGGTTTCCGAAATGCGCAAGGCCCCGCCCATGTCGGCCACTTCATTGACCAGCACCACGGTCACGCCCAGCCGAGCGAGGTGCTTGACGAAGCTATGCAGCCTTTCCTGGAGGGAGTCGCCATCCAGGGCCATGGCGAAACCGGAAATGCTGTCCAGCACCACGAGCTTGATCTGCTGTTCTTCGATGTGTTGACGGATCCGTTGGGAGAATTCATCCGCCAGGTAGCGGAGCGGTTCGATTTGCTCGATCGTCACCCGCCCATCGCGTTGAGCCTGCTCCAGGCCTACCTGAAGGGCATTGGCCCGTCGCAGGTAGTTGCTCATCTCTTCCTCGAAGAGATAAATGCCTGTGCGAGAGCCGTCTCGCGAGGCCTCTGCGGCAAAACAGGCGGCCAGGGTGGACTTGCCGACCCCCGCGGGGCCAGTGATCAGGGTCACGCTGCCCGCCTCGATGCCGCCATTCAGCATGGTATCGAGGGCCTCGATACCGCTGCTCCACTGATCGCGGGTGTCGGTCACCAGCTTGGACATTGGGGGAAGTGGTCGCGGAAAGACACGGAGTCCCGTGACATCGATCCGCATCTGGTGCGCGCCCCGTCGAAAGCCCGAGCCACGGAATTTCTCGACCGTCAGGGCCGAGACGGCCTGCTCCGTCTTCAGCAACAGGACGCCATCGGCCATGAACTGGAGGTCATCGTCGGGCAGGTGATCACTGCTCTCGGAAGAGAACGCCACGGTGATGCCACGCTCCTTGAGGAAGTGCAGGAGCGAGAGGACCGTCTTGCGATACTGGAAGACATCGGCGGAGATGAACCGCATCTGGGTCAGGGAATCGATGAAGACCCGGCTGGGGCGATGCTGCTCCACCGCTTCGATCACGGCCTCGGCGATCGGTGCCTGTTCGACATCTGACGACGAGAAAATGTCATAACCCGACTGTTCCGTGAAGAAGGACTCATCCGGCGCCAGGCTCAGGAAGTTCACGCGCTCGAGGCCCATGCCGACCTTGGCGGCATTCTGGCGCAGCTGCTCCTCGGGCTCCTGGAAGCCGATGAACAGGGCGGTTTCATCCTCCTGGCAGGCACTCAGGAAATGCAGTCCCAGGGTGGTCTTCCCCTGCCCAGGCCCGCCCCGCACGAGGTAAGCCGTCCGCGCGATGAACCCGCCATGGAGGATGTCATCGAGCCCCGCAATACCGGTCGACAGACGTGAGGTGTGACGATCCATCGTGACGCTCCTTCGTTTTCGTCTTATGCAAACCGTCAGCCGCGTTGCCTAGGCTGCTCAACGTCGCTAGGCGTTGTCGTGATTCAGGCAACGTCGCTGGTGATCCAAGAGGCGGTCCCGGAAGGGCCCTTCCGGCGTCGAGTGTCGTGATCCTCGACGAGGATGATCGGACTCGGCAGTGGCAGGCATTTGAGCTTATATGACTAGGACATCATCTTGACTAATTTATCAGAGTAGTCATCACCCCAGGCTTGTAAAGCGCCTGGCCTATCCTGCCTTTGGGCCTCAAGCGATCGGGCAGCTGATCCCGGTGCCCTTCAGGCCGCAGTAGCCGTTGGGGTGCTTCGCCAGGTATTGCTGGTGGTACTCCTCGGCATGGTAGAAGGCCTCGAGCGGCTCGATCTCGGTGGTGATGGGCCCCTGGCCACTGCGCGACAGCGCCTCGCCGTAGGCCTCGCGGCTCTGCTCGGCGACCCGGCGCTGCTCCTCGCTGGTGGTGAGGATGATCGAGCGGTACTGGGTGCCGATATCGTTGCCCTGGCGGTTGCCCTGGGTCGGATCATGCGCCTCCCAGAACACGCGCAGCAGCGCGGCGAGGTCGATCACCTGAGGGTCGAAGACCACCCGCACCACTTCGGCATGACCGGTCCGGCCGCTGCAGGTCTCCTCGTAGGTGGGATTCGGGGTCACGCCGCCGGCATAGCCCACGGCGGTGACGTGGACGCCCGGCAGCTGCCAGAACAGTCGCTCGGCGCCCCAGAAGCAGCCCAGGCCCAGCACGATCTCCTGCATGCCCTGGGGCCAGGGGGGGCGCATGGCGTGACCATTGACCAGGTGGGTGGCGCTGATCGGCAGCGGCGTCTCGCGCCCGATGGGCGCATGAACGGGATGGAGTGGCATGGGATTCGCTCCTTGTCGGTGGTCGGCCCGCTCCCGGGAAGCGTCGTGGGAGCGGGCGTGGATGGCAGTGGTGACGGGCGCACCGGTCAGGGCGCCGGCGGATCACCCGGCAGGCTGAAGGTATAGATCAGGTCTACCGCCTGGGCGGCGCCGGACACCGCCTCGAGGTAGAGGTTGCGCCACAGCTTGTAGCGCAGCGAGAGCTCGGCGATGGGCGAGAAGACCCCCACGCCATAGCCGACGCTCAGCCTATCGGTGAGGTTGCCGGTGACCACCACCTGGCTCTGTTCGCCGGTGCCGGCGGTGGAGAGGCTGAGATCCTCGATGCCGAAGGCCTCACCGACCGCGCCCACGGCGTTGCCGGTCTTGCCGATCGTCAGGCCGATCAGCGCCGAGGTCAGGGCGCCATCGGTCCCGCCGCTGCTGTCCGGGGCGCGGCCGCGCAGCAGGTAGGAGAGCGCGCGGCCTTCATCCATGGCCGGTTCCGAGAAGATCTTCAGGCTCGGGGCCGAGGCCTCGCCGGCCACCCGGAGGCCGGCGATCACGTCGTCCTCGGTGGCGTCAGGATTGCGGATCGCCTCGAAGTCGAGCCGGGGCTGTCCCGGTGGGCCGCTGAAGAAGATGATGCCTTCGCGGATGATCAGGTCCTGGCCGTAGGCTCTGAAGCGGCCGTCGACCAGGCTGACATCCCCGAACAGCTGTACCGGGCCGTTCTGCTGGCGCACCTCGAGGTTACCCTGGAGCTCGGACTCCAGGCCGTAGGCCTCCAGCTGCATGTCCGGACCGAGCATCAGGGTGATCCGGATGTCGGTGGCCATGCCCGCCTCGGCCATGGCCTCGGCGGTGGATTCACCGGGCTGCCGCTGCGCCTCGGCTTCGGCAGCGCGACGATCGTCTTTCTCGGTGATGATCACCTCGTCGGGGCTGGGTGCCTGTGCCGACTGGGGCACCTCGCCCACCTGCAGCCTGGCCCAGGGGATCTCGACCGTGCCGCGCACCCGGAGTCGCTCGGGATCGGCGCGCACGCGCAGGTCCGGGGCCAGGCGCAGGCGACCGAAGCTCGGCAGGACCGCCATCAGGGGATCCTCGACGGCGCTGAGGTCGATGGCCGCCTGCCAGCCGCCCGAGGTCGGCCACTGGGCGCTGCCGTCGATCGCGAGGCGGCCCTCCTCGGCGGCCAGGAAGCCGTCGAGATCGGCCCGATCACCGTCCAGGGCGATGATGAGCTCGCCGTCCTGCACCTCCAGGGGCAGGTCCAGGCCGCCGGCCTTGAGCCCGGTCAGGGTGAGCCGGCCGTCCAGCCGCGGGGCCTCCTGGCTGCCGGCGATGCGGATATCGCCGTCCAGGCCGCCCTCGAGGGTCTCCAGGCCGGCGACCAGGGGGCGGTACGGTGCCAGACGCAGGTCATCGACGCGCAGCCGTCCATCCAGGGCCCCCTCGCCCAGCGGGTCGACGATGCCCAGTGCCAGGCGCACCTCGCCGGTGTCGGCCAGGCCGACGACCAGCTCGAGGTCTGCCCGGGCCTCGCTGGCCTCCACCGTCACGTCCAGGGTCGTGCCGGGCACCGACCAGGGCTGGCCATAGGCGTCCTCGCCGGTCACCTCGGCGCGGCTGTCGAGGTCGGCGTCGAGCCGCCAGCGCTCCCCTCCCTCCGACCAGCGGGCGGCGAGGGTCCCGCCGCTCTCGCCGTCGATGCGCCATCCCGGGGGCATCACGCTGTCGACCAGGTCCATCGGCAGGTCGCGGATCTCCAGGGCGGCGCGCCCGGCCTCGGCCGAGGCCTCGAGCGGCTCGACGAGGCAGACGTCGCCGCCCTGACGACGGTTCAGGCAGAAGGGCGCCACCCTGGCCGAGCCCTCGGGCAGATTCGCCGAGAAGGTCAGCGCCTCGTCCAGGCGGATGTCGCCGAACTCGCTGTCGACCTCGAGCGGTGCCAGGGTGCCCCGATACTGCTCGCGGACGGTGTCCAGCCCCCCCTCGAGGGTCAGGGCCAGCCGCGAGACCGGCAGGCCCTCGCCGCCCTCCATGGCCAGGCGCAGTCGGTGCGCCGTCTGCTGCCCCTCGAGGTCCAGCGTCAGCGCGGTGACCCGCTGTCCGCCGGCGGCGATGTCACGGGCCGCCAGCGTCACGGCGAGGTCGGGATCGTCGAGGCCGGCGACGCTCGCCTCGAGATCCAGGCGCGACAGCCGGTTGTCGTTGAAGGCCAGCTCGCGCCCGGCCAGGTCCAGCTCGAGCTGCGGCGCCTCGAGGCTGCCCCGGGCGACGAAGGTGCCGTCGAGGGCGGCCGCGCGGCCGGGAGAGAGGCTCTCCATGGCCGGCGCGGGGCGCTGGCCCGGCGGGGCGCGCCCCCCCGGCCGGCCATGGAGAGCCTCTAGCCCGGCCTCGAGGGCGCCCTCGACGGCACCTTCGTCGCCCGGGGCAGCCTCGAGGCGCCGCAGCTCGAGCTGGACCTGGCCGGGCGCGAGCTGGCCTTCAACGACAAC
>JAWWBV010000152.1:0-6179 GCA_033720795.1 Halomonas sp.
CTCGATGCCGGAATCGGCCAGGGTCACGATCTGCACCGCATTGGGGTAGATCGAGGCCAGCGCGCGGATGTTCTCCAGCTGGCGCCCCTCGAAGTCGCCGGTGCCGTTGTAGGCCTGGTAGACGGTGTCGGCCAGCGCCAGAGCCAGGTCGGAGTCGCCGCGCCATACCAGCCCCATGTTCTCCACCGAGGCGCCGGTCACCTCGGCGACGGCCTCGGCGCCCTCGATGTGGTTGCCGATCAGCTCGGCGAGACCGCCCCCGTAGGGGTAGTAGGTGCCGCCGGTCCCGCCGGTAGCGATGGAGAGCTGCTGGGCGGCGGCCAGCGGGGCCGTGGCCAGCAGTGTCGCGGCGGCGGCGTACTTCAGGATTCGCATGGCATTCCTCCGGTCCTGGAACCAGGTTGTTGTGAGTTGTGTCGGCGCCGGGTCGCGACGCCTCAGGCAACGCTAGCACGGGGCGAGCGTGAGTCACCATGCCACTATTTCTACGTTCTTTGATATTTTCGGCAATCCCCCTTAGGTCGATGACGGGTCACGCCTCGACCAGCTCCTTCACCTTGTCCACGATGTGCGCACCGATGGGCAGCGCCGAGGTGGCCGCGGGAGAGGGGGCGTTGCCGACATTGACGGTGCGCCGCGTGTTGACGAACAGGAAATCGTCGACGAGCCGGCCGTCGCGGGTCACCGCCTGGGCCCGCACCCCGGCCGGATAGGGCGTGAGGTCCTCGAGGGTCAGGCTCGGACAGTACTTGCGCACCAGCTCCAGGTAGCCGCGCTTGTGCAGCGAGTTCTTCATCTCGACAAGCCCCGGGCGCAGGTTCCTGCCCAGCACCCGGAGGATGCCGGGGTCGCTGAACATCCGCGCCATGTCGCCAAGCGAGACGTCGCGCTTGCGATAGCCCTCGCGAGCCAGCGCCAGCACGGCGTTGGGCCCCACGGTCACGCTGCCATCGATCATCCGCGTCAGGTGCACGCCCAGAAACGGCATGGACGGGTCCGGGATGGGGTAGATCAGGTGGTTGACGATGTCGTTGTGCTTCTCCGGCAGCCGGTAGTACTCGCCGCGAAACGGACAGATGCTGAAGCCGGGGTCGCGGCCGAGCAGGCGCACCACCCGGTCGGCCATCAGACCGGAGCAGGACACCAGGTAGCGCCCGGTGAACGTCCCCGCGCCGGTGGTGACCAGCACCTCCTGGCGGCGCTCCTCCAGGGCGGTGACCTCGGCGCCATAGAGGATCTCGCCGCCCAGGCGCTCGAACTCGGCGGCCATCGCCCGGGTGACCTCGGCGTAGTCGACGATGCCGCTGGAGGGCACGAAGATGCCGGCGATGCCGGTGATGTTGGGCTCGCGCTCGGCAAGCGCCCCGGCCTCCAGCCACTCGCGCTCGAGGCCGTTGGCCGCGGTGCGCTCCCACAGCGCCTCCATGCGCTCGAGCTCCTGGGCGTTGGTGGCCACCAGCAACTTGCCGCAGGTGTCGTAGGCGATGCCGTGGGCGTCGCAGAACGCCTTGGTGGCGCGGTTGCCCTCCAGGCAGAAGCGCGCCTTGAGGCTGCCCGGGGTGTAGTAGACCCCGGCGTGGATGACGCCGCTGTTGTGGCCGGTCTGGTGGCACGCCGCCTCGCGCTCCTTCTCCACCACCAGCATGCGGCGATCGGGCCAGGCCTGCTGGAGCTGCATGGCGGTGGACATCCCCAGGATGCCGCCGCCGATGATGATGAAATCGTACATGCCGTCCTCGTTCTTCTGATCATGCGACGACCACGCCGGGGGACGGCGTGGCCTCGTCAGGGTAGCGCGTCGATCGCGGCGATGCGCCTCAGCTCACTCTGCTCGAGACGGGCGCGGGTGGCGCAGGGTCTTGGCGTGGGTGAAGTAGCCGCGCTGGCGCATCAGCTCGCGGCGCAGGTCCGGGTGTGGCGTGAAGCGATCGCGGCCGTGCAGCCAGAAGTGGTTGTTGATCAACAGGAAGCTGCCCACCGGGTTGGGCACCGAGAGGATCGCCGGGCTGTTCTCCAGCGACTCGGAGAGGTCGGTCAGCCAGTTGCCCTCCTCGAAGTCCCTGGGCTGCACGAACTGGTCGATGTAGGACATGATCGGCCGGCCCTCGGCGTCCACGTCGAAGACCGCATGATAGACGTCGCGGGCGATGTTCTTGCTGGGCGGGGCGGTCCAGCGCATCTCGCGGCGCGCCAGCGGATGGCGATAGAAGCGCTCGAGCCCTTCCCAGTCGTCCAGGTGCAGCAGCAGGGAGTCGCCGCCCTGCATGTGCTGCTCGTCGATCTTCATCATCAGCACGTAATCGGTGTCCTGCTCGACGAAGGTGCCGTCGTTGTGCAGCTCCATCACCCGGTGCGGCTGGCGCAGGTAGCTGTCGGACGCGTCGACGTTCTTCACCACGAAGCGCGCATAGTACTGGCCGCTCATGGCATCGAAGTTGGAGCGCCCCATGAGGTGAGCCACGGCGGTGGCGAACTTGACCATCTCGTCGGCCTGATCGACGTCGTCGAGCCCCTCCGGGGTGACCTGCAGGCCGCCGGTGGCGCGGTCGACCAGGGTATTGATCAGCACCGGCTGCAGGGTGTTGTCGCACAGGTCATCGAGGATCCTGGCCACCCGGAAGCGCAGCATGGACTTGTACTCGAGCGCCTGTACCGGCCACTCGGCGACGGCCTCGAGGAAGGCCTCGACCACCGCGCGCGACACGGTCAGCTGCAGCAGGCGCGGCGACTGGGCGGAGGGTGACAGGGTGAAGCCGCACAGATCGGCGGGCAGGGGCATGGCGGTCTCGGGCAGCCGGGTCAGGATGGTCATCTCGGGGGCTCCATGTTGTATGTTGATACCTTAAAAAAATATCTACATTTTTATATTTTGTCAAAAATAAAGGATGGCCATCGCCATCCTCGAGGGCCTGCGGCATCGTTCAATGGCCGCGCAGCACGATCCAGCCCCAGCCGCTCATCGCGCCGAAGGCCAGGGCCAGCACGTCCTTGCGCGCCAGTACCCGCTTCAGGTGCGCCTCATGCGACGCCTCGTTGTTCATGTCAGCCTCGTCATCGGTTGTCGCTATGCGATTTACGATTTTTCAAAAAATGTCTACGAAGTAGAACAAGATAGAAAAAACGCTCAGGAGAAATGAAACACCACCGGCGTCGACATTCGTCGCGGCCGCCGGCCGACCCCGTCGCCGACACCCGGAGGCAAGATCTAAAAAAACCTTTAAAACAATATATTATAAATAAATCTCGGCATGGAATGCCGCGCAAGGAGCCCGGCGCCCTCCCTTCCGAAGCGTTCGATATTTCACACGACAGGCCCCGTACCGCACTCCGCCAAGGCGACGATTTTTTCCTGAAAATTCCCCGAATGGACACTGGCAAAAACGTTCTTCAGCCGCCATAGTGTGCTTGTCGCAATTGCCAACTGGAGCATCATGAGCACGGCACGTCACCCCGTACCCGCGGAACCCACCGACCCTCCGCGAACTAACCCTGGCCTCGATGTCAGGGATCTGGAAAAACGTACGCGCCTCATGCGCATCATCACACGGCTGATCGCCGTGTCCGACCTGGGCAGCCGCGAGATCGCGCGCCGCGCCGGCCTGCCGATGCAGAAGATCAGCGACCTCCTCTCGGGGAAGCTGGAGCATCTCTCCATCGATGAGCTGCGCCTGGTCTACCACAGCATCGACACGAGCGGGACACCCACGCCGCCCTGATCGATGGCCGCCAGGGGCGACCGCCCCGGCACCGAACAGCGAACGCCCCGCCCACCGGCGGGGCGTTTTTCGTGCGGCGACGACAAGGGGTGACTGCCGCGGTGTTCGACCAGCTCGCGTCAGCAATCGACCAGATAGTGCACGCTGAACAGCGCCTGCTCATCGAGCCAGACGGCGCTGGACCGGTATCCGGCCCGGGCGGCCAGCGCCTGGAAGTCCTCCAGGCGGTACTTGCAGGAGTTCTCGGTGTGCAGCGTCTCGCCCGCCGCGAAGGCGAAGCGCCGCCCGTCGAGCACGATGGCCTGGCGCTCCCGGCTGACCAGGTGCATCTCGATGCGCGAGGCCGCCTCGTTGAAGACGGCGCGGTGGGCGAAGGCCTCGATGTCGACCTCGGCGCCCAGCTCGCCGCGCATGCGCGACAGCAGGTTGAGATTGAAGGCTGCGGTGATCCCGGCGGCATCATTGTAGGCCGCCTCGAGCAGGTCGCGCGCCTTGACCAGATCGACGCCGATCAGCACCCCGCTGCCCGACGGCAGCGCCCGGCGCAGGCGGGCGAGGAAGGCCTCGGCCTCGGCCGGCGAGAAGTTGCCGATGCTCGAGCCCGGGAAGAAGGCCACCGCCCGGCGCCCCGCGAGGCTTGGCGGCAGCCGCACGCTCGCCGAGTAGTCGCCCCAGGCGGCGTGCACCTCGAGCCAGGGGTAGTCGGCCGCCAGGCGACGCGTGCTCTGCAGCAGGAAGTCCCGGGAGATGTCCACGCCCAGATAGCGGCTGGGGCGCAGCGCCTCCAGCAGCCGCCGCACCTTGCGGCTGGCGCCGCTGCCGAGCTCGACCAGCAGGGTATCGGGCCCCACCAGCGCCGCGATCTCGTCGACGGCCGCGGCGAGGATGCCCTCCTCGGTGCGGGTCAGGTAGTACTCGGGCTGCGCGCAGATGGCCTCGAAGAGCCGTGAGCCGCGCTCATCGTAGAAGTGCTTGGGCGAGAGCGCCTTGGGCGAGGCGGCGAGGCCATGGATGACGTCGTCGCGAAAGGTGTCCTGCGCCCCCCCGACATGCTGATCGTGGACATGCACGGCGATGGTCATCGAGTTCCTCGCGAACGGCGGGTGGCGACGCCGGGGAGATTCCCGCGCCGGAATCCGGCTAGACTGGGCGCGGCGCGAGTCCTGGATACCTCGCGCCATCCTCTCACCAATCTAGAGCGAGCCCCCTCATGCAGCAACCGCAGCAGCCCGCGGGGTTACAGGCGTTACGGGATATCGTGCTGGTCGGCGGCGGCCACACCCACGTCGGCGTGCTGAAGCGCTTCGCCATGAAGCCGGAACCGGGCGTGCGGCTCACCCTGATCTGCCGCGACACCCACACCCCCTACTCGGGCATGCTGCCGGGCTACGTCGCCGGGCACTACGGCTACGACGACGTGCATATCGACCTGCGCCGGCTGGCCGAGTATGCCGGGGCGCGCTTCTTCGCCGACGAGGCCGTCGGCATCGATCACGACGGCCGCCGGGTGCTCTGCCGCTCGCGCCCCCCGGTGCCCTACGACTGGCTGTCGATCAACATCGGCTCCACACCCCGCGTCGGTACAGTCAGCGGCGCCGACGCCCATGCCGTGCCGGTCAAGCCGATCCACCGCTTCAACGACCGCTGGCTTCAGCTGCTTGAGCGTATCGAGGCGCACCCCGGCACGACCCGGGTGGCGGTGGTCGGCGGCGGCGCCGGCGGGGTCGAGCTGCTGCTGGCCATGCAGTACCGGCTGGGCCGCGAGCTGGCCGCCCGGGGACGCGATCCGGCCGAGCTCGTCTTTGCCCTCTTCACCCGCGGCGAGCGGATCCTGCCGACCCACAACGCCCGGGTGCGCGCCCACTTCGAGGCCACGCTGCGCCGCCGGGGCGTCGAGGTGCATACCGGCACCGAGGTGGTCGCCGTCGAGGCGGGCCGGCTGCAGAGCGACGACGGCAGCTGGCACGGCGCCGACGAGATCGTCTGGGTGACCAACGCCGGCGGCGCCGACTGGCTCAAGGAGACCCGACTGGCGCTCGACGACGACGGCTTCATCGAGGTCGGCGAGACCCTGCAGTCGCTCTCGGACCCGCGGGTCTTCGCCGGCGGCGACATCGCCCACCAGGTCGACCATCCCCGCGAGAAGGCCGGGGTCTTCGCCGTGCGCCAGGGCCGTCCGCTGGCCGACAACCTGCGCGCCGCCGTGACCGGCCGGCCGCTGTCCCCCTATCGCCCCCAGCGCGACTGGCTGGCACTGATCAGCACCGGCGACCGACACGCCGTGGCCTCCCGGGGCGGGCTCTATCTCGCCGGCGACTGGGCCTGGCGCTGGAAGGACTGGATCGACCGGCGCTTCATGGCCCGCTTCAACGACCTGCCGCCCATGACCCAGGACGCCATGAAGGCCCCGGCCCGGAGCCGGGTGGCGCTGGACGAGGACGAGAGCGCCCAGGCGATCTCGGC
>JAWWBV010000153.1:0-6172 GCA_033720795.1 Halomonas sp.
ATGGAGCTGCCAGGCTCGTTGGCCATCGGCTTGGCCATGAAGGTGGCATACATGCCATGGCGCAGCGCGGTCTCGCGCAGGGTGCGCTTGAACATCACCACCTGGTCGGCGAGGGTCAAGGGGTCGCCATGCTGGAAGTTGACCTCCATCTGGCCGGCGCCCTCCTCGTGGATCAGGGTATCCAGGTCCAGGTTCATGGCGTCGCAGTAGTCGTACATCTCCTCGAAGAGCGGATCGAACTCGTTGACCGCGTCGATGGAGAACGACTGGCGGCTGCTCTCCTGGCGTCCGGTGCGGCCGATCGGCGGCTCCAGGGGATAGTCGGAGTCGGTGTTGGTCTTGACCAGGTAGAACTCCACCTCCGGGGCCACCACCGGCGTCCAGCCGCGGGCGGCGTAGAGGTCCAGCACGCGCTTGAGCACGTAGCGCGGCGCCAGCTCCACCGGCTCGCCGGTCAGGTAGAAGCAGTCGTGGATGATCTGCGCGGTGGGATCCTCGGCCCAGGGCACCGGGTAGATGGCGCTCGGATCGGGCACCAGCTCCATGTCGCGCTCGGCGGGGTTCCAGAAGCGTATGTCCTCGTCGTCGGGATAGCCGCCGGTGACGGTCTGGATGAAGATCGAGTCGGGCAGCCGCGGGCGCCCCCCCTTCAAGTACTTGGCGGCGGGCATGATCTTGCCCTTGAGGATGCCCGTCAGGTCGGAGACCAGGCACTCGACCTCGGTGATGCCGTGGTTCTGGAACCAGTCGTTGAGGAGCGGCTGCTCCTGTCGGTTACTCATGGGATCTTCCTTGCTCAAGATGGCGAGTCCCCGGCCCGATGCCGGGGACCCTTCGCTCAGCGCGACTGGACCTCGGACCACAGCTGCTGGAAGGTCTGCAGGGCCTCACCCTCGAGGCTCGGGGTGAAGCGCAGTCGCTCCATGTCGGCCTCGCTCGGCTGGACGGGGGGCTTCGTCAGCACCTCGTCCAGATACGGCGTGGCGGCGGCATTGGGGCTGGCGTAGTAGTTGTAGTTGGAGAGCTGGGCACCGATCTCGGCCTCGAGGATGAAGTCGATGAACTTGTGCGCCATGTCCGGGTTGGGCGCCTCGGCGGGGATGAGCATCGAGTCGACCCACATCTCGGCGCCCTCGTCGGGGATCATGAAGTCCAGGGCCGCGAAGGTGTCGGGGTCCTCCTCCTTGAAGAACAGGTAGTCGCCGTTATAGGAGAGCCCCACGTGGGTCACGCCGCGGGCCAGCTGCTGCAGGGCGGGGGTGCCGTCGGTGAAGCCGCTGAAGGTCTCGCGGCCCTTGGTCTCGATGAGCAGCCTCGCGGCCTCCTTCCAGGCGTTCATGTCGGTGCAGTCGTAGCCGTGGCCCAGGTAGGCACAGGCACCGCCCATGCTGACCTGGCCATCGCCCATCAGCGCGAACGGATGCTCGGGATTGACCTCGGGGTCGAACATCAGCGACCAGCTCTTGGGCGCGTCCGGGAAGGTCTCGGTGTTGTAGACGATGCCGGTGGTGCCCCACTGGTATGGGGCCGTGTACTCGGCGCCGGGATCGAAGGCCGGGTCCTGGAACTGCTCCATGATGTTGTCGAGGTTCGCAAGCTTCGACTTGTCGAGCTTCTGCACCAGGCCGGTCTGGATCAGCCGTGGCACATAGTAGTTGGAGGGCACGATGATGTCGTACTGGGAGACCCCGCCGGCGTTGAGCTTGGCGAACATCTCGGGCAGGGAGTTGAAGTAGTTCTGCACCACCTCGACATCGTAGCGCGCCTCGAAGGCCTCGATGATCTCGGGGTCCATGTACTCGGTCCAGTTGAACAGGTAGAGCTTGTTCTCCTGGGCCTGGGCGCTGCCGGCGAGCAGCAGGCCGCCCAGGGACAGGGCCAGGATCTTCTTGTTGTTGGTCATGTCGACTCTCCTCGTTTCCCGCGGGAAGGTGTGCCGGCTCAGGCGGGCCGGCGACGGCTGAACAGCAGACTCAGGATGGCGGCGATGGCCACCGCGCCGATCATCAGCGTGGCGATGGCGTTGATCTCGGGAGAGACCCCCTTCTTGATGGCGCCCCAGATGTAGATCGGCAGGGTCGCGCTCTCCGGGCCGGCGGTGAAGAAGCTGATCACGAAGTCATCCACCGACAGCGTAAAGGAGAGGAAGAACGCCGAGATCAACGCCGGCTTGATGGTCGGCAGCATGAAGTGGACGACCCGCTTCACCGGCGAGGCATAGAGGTCCTTGGCGGCCTCGAAGAGCGTCGGGTCGAGGCCCACGAAGCGCGAATAGACGATCAGCGCGACGAACGGGATCTGGAAGGTCACGTGGGCGATGATCATGGTGCCGAGGCCCGGCTGCAGCAGCCCGGTCAGGCGATGGATCTGCACGAAGAAGGCCATCTCCGAGATGCCGAAGACGATGTCCGGCAGCACGATGGGCAGGTAGATCAGCACGATCAGCCAGCCGAGCTTGCGGTGGCGATGGCGGTACATGCCGTAGCCGATCAGACAGCCGATCCCGAGCGCCATCACCGAGGAGCTGATCGCCAGCACCAGGCTGTTGGCGAAGGCCGAGAGGATCTCCTCGTTGCCCATCAGCTGGTGGTACCAGCGCAGCGAGACGCCGGTGAAGCTGGCCGCACTGTTGGCGGCGTTGAAGGAGAACAGCACCACCACCGCCAGCGGCAGGTAGAGAAACGCCAGGGTGGCCCACCAGAAGGCGGTCAGGCCGCGATGCAGGGTCCGCTTTCTCATATCACTACCTCCTCGCCGCCACCCAGGCGCTTGCCGATGCGACGCATGGCGAACAGCCCGATGAAGGTGGCGATCAGCATCAGGATCGCGCCGGCCGCGCCGAGCGGCCAGTTGGCGCCGCCGGCGAACTGCGTGGCCACCAGGTTACCGAGCATCATGCCCTTGCCCCCGCCCAGCAGCTCGGGGATCACGTACATGCCGAAGGCGGGAATCGCCACCAGCACGATGCCGGCCAGGAGCCCCGGCAGGGTCTGGGGGAAGACCGCGTGCCAGAAGGCGCGCACCGGCGAGGCGAAGAGGTCCTGGGCGGCCTCCACCTGGGCGGTATCGAGCTTCTCGAAGGCGGCATAGAGCGGCAGCACCATGAAGGGCAGGAAGTTGTAGACCAGGCCCAGGGTGACCGCGAAGCTCGACGGGTAGAGCCCCATGTTGGGCGCGATCAGGCCCAGGCCCTCGGCGAGGCCCGAGAGCGGCGTGCCGGGGGCCAGCAGGTTCATCCAGCCGAAGGTGCGGATCACCTGGTTGGTCCAGCTCGGCACCACCACCAGCAGCAGCATGATCGGCCGCCACTTCTCGCGGCAGGTGGTGATGTAGTAGGCGATCGGATAGGCCACCAGCACCACCAGGCCCGTGGAGACGGCGGTCTGCCACAGCGAGCGCAGCAGGGTGTAGAGGTTGCCGGGGCTCCAGCCCAGGAAACCGAAGCCCGCCAGGCGCTCGAACGACTCCAGAGACAGCGGCATCTGCGGCAGCCCGTAGGGGCCGTTGGTCATGAAGGCCACACCCATCAGGTAGGCGCCGGGCAGCACCAGGAAGATCACGATCCAGACCGCCCCGGGGGCCACGGTAAACAGCAGGTGGCGCGCCTCGCGCACCATGGCGCGGCTGCGGGCGGACGGCATTACACCGGTATAGGCCATGCTCGTCTCCTCATTCGCTCAGGGTGACCAGGTCGTCCGGCGCCACCGTGACGGTGACCCGGTCGCCCACCTCGGGCAGATGCCGGCCGCGGTTGTTGAGGGTCGCCTGCAGGGTGGTGTCGCCGATCTCCAGCCGATACTCGGCGTGGCTGCCGCGGTAGAGCCGCTCGGCGACCACGGCGGGCAGGTGGTTGTCGCCCGCCACCTCGCCGGGCAGCAGGTCGAGGGTCTCGGGGCGGATCAGCAGGAGCTCGCCCTCCCCCGCCTCCTCGGCGGCGAGTTCGCCGAGCGCGGTGGTGAGCCGGCTGCCCTGCCGGGCGGTGACCGGGTAGAGGTTGTCGTGGCCCATGAAGCGCGCCACGAAGGCGTTGACCGGGCGCTCGTAGACCTCCCGGGGCGGCCCGACCTGCTGGATCACGCCGCCGTTGAGCACGGCGATGCGATCCGACATCACCATCGCCTCCTGCTGGTCGTGGGTGACGAAGACGAAGGTCATGCCGAGACGCTTCTGGACGCGCAACAGCTCCACCTGCAGCTGACTCCTGAGCCCCGCGTCGAGCGCCGAGAGCGGCTCGTCGAGCAGCAGCACGTCGGGCTCGCAGACCAGGGCGCGGGCCAGGGCGATGCGCTGGCGCTGGCCGCCGGAGAGCTGGTCCACCCGCCGGTCGACGAGGTCGCCGAGCTTGATGAAGTCGGCGATCTCGTCGACCTTGGCGTCGCGCGCCGCGGCGGCCATGCCGCGCATCTTCAGCCCGAAGGCGAGGTTCTCGCGCACCGAGAGGTGCGGGAAGAGCGCGTAGGACTGGAAGACGGTATTGACGCTGCGCCGGTGGGGCGGCACCTCGGTGATGTCCCGGCCGCCGATCGCCAGGCGGCCGTCGTCGGCCTCCTCGAGGCCGGCGAGGATGCGCAGCAGGGTGGTCTTGCCGCAGCCCGAGGGGCCGAGCAGGGTGAAGAACTCGCCGGCCTCGATGGTCAGGTCGACGCCGTCCAGCGCCACGGTGGCGCGCCCGAAGCGCTTGTGCAGGCCCTGCATCTCGATGGCCGACGCCTGGCGCGCCGCCTCGCCCTCGGCCGTCGCCCCTGACGGGCGGGGATGGGAGGCGGCGACGGCGTCCGCCGTGATGGTCTCGTTCATGGGGTGCCCTCTCGGTTCTCGTTGGCCCGGTTACAGCCGGTCCCGCAGTTGATAGTAGTGGGTGGCCAGCACCAGCAGCGGCTTGCGCAGCAGGCGGCCACCGGGAAAGCGGCGATGGGGCATGGCCGCGAAGACGTCGAAGCGCTCGCGCTGCCCGGCGATGGCCTCGGCCAGCAGCTGGCCGGCGAGCCCCGCCAGCGCCATGCCGTGGCCGGAGTAGCCCTGGGCGTAGTAGACGTTGCGGCCCAGCCGGCCGAAGTCCGGCGCCCGGTCCAGGGTGATCGCCACGTCGCCGCCCCAGCGATACTCGATGGGCACGCCCTCGAGCACCGGGAAGATGCGTGCGATCTTGGCGTCCATGCGCGCCTCGAGGTGGCGCGGCTCGCGGCCGTCGTAGCTGACCTCGCCGCCGAAGATCAGGCGGCGATCGGCGGAGAGCCGGTAGTAGTCGAGCACGAAGTTGGCGTCCGACAGGGCGTCGTTCTTCGGCAGCACCTGGGCCGCCTGGGCCTCGCTGAGTGGCGCGGTGGCGATCATGTAGTTGGCGGCGCGCATGATGCGCCCGGAGAGCGCCGGCACCAGGCCCGCCTGGTAGGCGTTGGTGCCGAGCACCACGCTGTCGGCGACCACCCGCCCCTGGGCGGTGATAACCGTGGCCGGCTCGCCGCGGCGAAGCTCGACGACGGCGCTGTGCTCGTGGATGGCCACGCCGGCACGGCGCGCTGCCCGGGCCAGGCCCAGGGTGTAGTTGAGGGGATGGAGGTGGCCGCCCTCGGCATCGAAGAGCGCCGCCGGGTAGGCGTCGCTCACCACGTGCTGGCGCAGGGCGTCGCCCTCGAGCAGGGTGAGGGCCGAGTAGTCGTAGTCGCGGGCCATGCGCTCGCCGAAGGCCTCGAGCTCGCGCACGTGACGCGGCTTCACCGCGGCGTGCAGGTAGCCCCAGGAGAGCTCGCAGGGGATGTCGTGACGCGCGATCAGGGCGGCCGTGAGGCGCACCGCCTCGCGGCTCATCTCCCAGATCTCCCGGGCACGGGCCCGGCCCAGCGCCTTCTCGACGGTGGCGATGTCGGTGCCGAGACCCGGCAGGATCTGGCCGCCGCTGCGTCCGGAGGCGCCGTGGCCGATCTCGCCGGCCTCGAGCAGCACCACCGAGTAGCCCCGCTCGGCCAGGTGCAGGGCCGCCGAGCAGCCGGTGATGCCGCCGCCGATCACGCAGACATCCGCGCGTCGCTCCCCCTCGAGCGGCGGGCAGTCGCCGAGTTCGACGGCGATGGAGGCGCGATACCAGGACGCCGGAGGCTCCGGCCGAGGCGGGATCGTCATACGAGAACCTGTCTGTTGTGCGCGGTGCGCTGATTATTGTTGGTGGGGACGA
>JAWWBV010000154.1:0-6156 GCA_033720795.1 Halomonas sp.
CGAGGCGGTATGCTCGGTGAGGATGCGATAGCCCTGCTGGCTCGAGGGCAGCGCCATGTTGACCTTGGCCGGCCCGCCGTCGGCGGTGAAGTTGACCTGGGCCTCGATCTCCCAGACCTGGCGCAGTTCGCCCGGCGTCCACGGCACCTCGAACTGCACGTGGCGATGGATGCTCATGGCGGCGCCGGACACCAGCAGGAGGGTGACGATCAGATAGAAGGGCAGTCGTGACATGGATCTTCCTTGGGGGGAGACGGTCGGTCCGGGTCAGGCCCGGACGAAGGCGTCAGCCCTCGGGGTTTGCGTCGGCATCGGTGGCTTCATCGGCGCCGGCGTCCGCTGCCGGGCGCCCACCCGGGAATTCGGGGCGCGCGTGGAGGTACTGCTCGGCGACGTCGATGATGGCGATGTCGAGCAGGAAGCGGCGGCCGAGCAGGACCGGATGATCGAGATGCGTGCGATCGTTGAGGGTGAACTGCACTTTCTCGCGCAGCGGCCCCAGGGTCATCATCAGGCTGATCACCGGGCGAGAGTCCTCGCCGGAGGCCTGGATGATGCGCACGCGCCGATCGACCGGTGCCTCGATCCATTCGCCGCGCACGCCCTCGACCACGCTGTCGTCATCATTGAGTCCCAGCTTGAACCGCACCCAGTCCTCGCCGTCGCGCTCGAAACGCGTGATCTCGGTGGCCGAGAGCGAGGACGTCGTGGCGCCCGAGTCGATGCGCGCCTTGAGATAGGTGCCCACGTCGGGCAGGCCGATCCATTCGCTGCGCCCCAGGATCTCCTTGTTGTCGAGGCTGGTTCGCTCGGCGTCGGCGCACTGGCGGGTCGAGGCACGTGGCGCGTCATTCGGACCGAGTCGTGCGACATCGCCGCGCAGTTGGCGCAGCAGGCTACCGACCTCGCGCACATCGGCGGTGAGCGCCTGCTGATGACGGAACTGGCGATCCAGGCGTGCTTCCTGGCGCGCATCGCAACGGGCGATCAGCGAATGCTCCAGCTGCGTGACGCGGGCCTCGAATTCCGCGCTGGTCACCGGAGGCGGCGTAGGCGCGCGTTCGGGGAGATAGGTACATCCACCGAACAGCAGGGAAACGAAGGCGAGGGTGCCGGCAAGTGGCAGGCGTAGGCGCATGGACAGGGCTCGAACAGCAGATTGATGCATGATGATAAGGAGTTGCTGCCAACCTTGTCCAACGTGGACGCATGGCGACAGTATGGTTGAGCTCATTATTTCCTAGGCGGTAATTTAACATAATATACATTATGCGACTAGCAGGGTCCCCGAACCTGCCGCTCGCCAACGTGCTCTTCACGATCAGCACGATGGTGAGCGGATGGCACCGTCGTCGTCGATCCGCTAGCCTGGGCTGTACCTGAAATAGAAACTGGATAGATCATGTACAAGATATTGCGCTTCCGCCTGCTCTCCCTGCTGCTTCTGTTGCTGTCGCTGCTTGCCGGCTGCAGCAGCGTCGACGTCGAGCATTACGCCGACACCACGCCGCGGCTGGATATCGGCGAGTACTTCGACGGAAAAACACGCGCCTGGGGCATGGTGCAGGACTACCGTGGCGAGGTGCAGCGTCGCTTCACGGTGACGATCGAGGGCACCCTCGAGGGCGATACCCTGACCCTGGACGAGCGCTTCACTTACCAGGACGGCGAGACGGATCGCCGGGTCTGGACCTTGGAGCGCCAGGATGATGCGACCTGGCTCGGTCGCGCCAACGATGTCGAGGGTCCCGTCCAGGCGCGCCAGGCCGGCCACGCCTTCAACATGCGCTACCGACTGCCCGTCGAGGTCTCGGGGAACGCGCTCACCTTCACGATGGACGACTGGATGTACCTGCAGCCCGACGGTCGGCTGATCAACCGCACGGCCATGAGCAAGTTCGGCGTGACGCTGGCCGAGATCACCATCGTCTTCGACCGCTCGGCGCCCTGAACGCCGTGGCCCCGAACGCGAGGGTTCGGGGCCACGTGGCGTGGTGCTCGCACCGCGAAAAGCCGAGGGCAAACATCGCCGTGCAAGCACGGCTCCCACAACGATCAGAGCGGGGTCTTGTCGTCCGGCTCGTTGGCCGGCGCGTAGGAGCCATCCTCGCGGTGGACTTCCTTGCCGGTCAGGCCCGGGGTGAAGACGCAGGCCAGGTGCATGGTCTTGCTGGCCCGCAGCAGGTGCTCGTCGTGCTGGTCGAGGATGTAGATGTCGCCCGGCTTGATCGGCCAGATCTTGCCGTCGGCCAGGGTCTCGACCTCGCCTTCCCCTTCCATGCAGAACACCGCCTCGAAGTGATGCTTGTAGTGGATATGAGTCTCGGTGCCCTCATAGATCCGGGTGATGTGGAACGAGCAGTTGCCGCCATCGTCGGCCAACGACAGGCGGGTGCTGTCCCAGTTGCCGTTCTCGGCGGCGACCAGGCGATCTGACTTGCGGGCTTCCTCGAGATTGCGAACGATCATGAATGCTCTCCAGTAATGTCGATGGCGAACCGGCCGAGTCCTCGGCCGGTCGAGGACCGGGCCGCCCCTCCTCGTGATCGGGCGGTCCTGTCAGCGTATCAGCTCAGCGCCTCGCGCGCGCTGGTCTCGAGGATATCCAGGCCGCGAGCCAGCTCCTCGTCGGTGATGGTCAGCGGGCAGAGGCACTTGACCACCTCGCCGTCCTGGCCGCTGGTCTCGATGACCAGGCCGTTCTCGAAGGCCTTGTGGGTGATCTTGTCGGCGACGTCGCCGCTGCCCACGTCGATGCCGCGCATCAGCCCGCGGCCGCGCTCGGTGGCCTCGAAGCCCAGCTCGTTCAGCATGCCGGCGATCTTCTGGAAGCGCTTGGCGACCACCTCGCCCTTGCGCGCCACTTCCTTCTCGAAGGCGTCGTCGGCCCAGTACTCGCGCAGCGCCGCGGCGGCGGTGGTGAAGGCCAGCGCGAAACCGCGGAAGGTGCCGTTGTACTGACCCGGCTTCCAGACGTCGAGCTCCGGGCGCATCAGCACCTGGGCGAACGGCAGGCCGAGGCCGGAGAGCGACTTGGAGTTGGTCACGATGTCCGGGGTGATGCCGGCGTGCTCGAAGCTGAAGAACTTGCCGGTACGCCCGCAGCCCGCCTGGATGTCGTCGGCGATCAGCAGGATGTCGTGGTCGCGGCAGATCCGCTCGAGACGCTTCAGCCACTCGAGGCCGGCGACGTTGATGCCGCCCTCCCCCTGCACGGTCTCGACGATCACCGCGGCCGGGACGTCGAGGCCGCCGGACTTGTCGCCGAGCAGCTTCTCGAAGTAGTCCAGGGTATCGGCGCCCTCGCCCATGTAGCCGTCGAAGGGCAGGAAGCTGCCGCCGACCGTGGGCACGCCGCCGGTGGCCTCGCGGAACTTGCGGTTACCGGTGGTGGCCAGCGCCCCCATGGTCACGCCGTGGAAGCCGTTGGTGAAGGTGACGATGTTGTGGCGCCCCTTGGCGTTGCGCGCCAGGCGGATGGCCGCCTCGACGGCGTTGGTGCCGGTCGGCCCGGGGAACTGGACCTTGTAGTCGAGGCCGCGGGGCTTGAGGACGATCTCCTCGAGCGCCTCGAGGTAGTCGCGCTTGGCGGCGGTCCAGAAGTCCAGGCCGTGGATGATGTTGTCCTCGGCCAGGTACTCGAGCAGCGCCTGCTTGATGCGGGGATTGTTGTGGCCGTAGTTCAGGGTCCCGGCGCCGGCCAGGAAGTCGATGTACTCGCGGCCGTCTTCATCGGTCAGGCGCGCGTTCTGTGCCTTGGTGAAGACCACCGGGAAGGAGCGTGAGTAGGTCCGAACGTCGGATTCCATGCGTTCGAGAATCTGGGTCTGCATGTGCGACCTCCTATGGGTCTTGGGAAGGTGAAGAAGAACTCTGACCGTGGACGCGTCCGCCAGGGACGCGGATAACCGGACTGCGCGTCGGCAGTCGGTCCCTCGAGAAGCGGATGGTTAGATGCGATCGGTCTGGAAGGGGCCGAGGCGCACGAGGTGTTCCGGGTCGTGCTGGGCGCGGAGCTGGTGGGTGGAGAAGTACTCGCGGCTGTTGAGCGGTGCCTGCCAGCGATCGGCCAGTCGCCGGAACAGGCCCCAGGAGGCCTGGTTGTCAGGCGTGATGGTGGTCTCGAGATGGTGGACATCGGCCATTTCGGGGCGCGACATCACGGCTTCCACCAGGCGGCGCGCCAGGCCGGTGCCGCGCGCCTTCTCGCCCACCGCCACCTGCCAGAGGAAGTAGGTGTCGGGCGCATTGCTCTTGACGTAGCCGGAGACGAAGCCGACCACCTCCCCTTCCTCGTTGGTGGCCAGGGCGCAGCTGTCACGGAACTGGGTGGCCAGCAGCAGGTAGGCGTAGGCGGAATTGACGTCCAGTGGGGGGCAGGACTTGACCAGCTCGTAGATGCCCCAGCCGTCGTCGGGATTGGGCTTGCGGATGAACAGCGGCGAGGCCTCGTGGCCGACCACGGCATCGGCCACGGTGGGTCGTGCCAGGTCGGCGGAGGGGGTGAAGGGTTCGGTGGTTGCGGTCATGTCGGTGGTTCGCTGTAGCGAATTTGAGCGGGATTATAACAGCGCCTTATTAGCAATTCAAAGTCATGGTTATCCAGGCGCCGCCTAACCATAAAATATCATTATGCGCAGTGGATCCAGGCCCGCCATATCGGCATCGTGGCCCGGTGCCACCTTGTCATGACCCTCTCAGAATAGCCCAGGATGAGGACGCCGAAACGTTGAGGTCCTCCAACGCAAACGGGCCCCCCTGAGGGTGGCCCGTTGATCTTCCATCGCCATCGCTTGACGTCAGCGGCGTGTCGGTGTGCGCATGGTGACGAACTCCTCCGCCCCGGTGGGGTGGATGCCGACGGTCTGGTCGAACTGGGCCTTGGTCAGCCCGGCGCGGACGGCAATGGCAATGCCCTGGATCACCTCGCCGGCCTCCTCGCCCACCATGTGAGCCCCGACCACCACGTCGCTCGCCTCGTCGACGATCAGTTTCATCAGGCAGCGCTCGCTGCTGCCGGAGAGGGTATGCTTCATGGGGCGGAAGTCGGCCGTATAGACCCGGATCTCGCCGCAGGCCTCGCGGGCCTCGGCCTCGGAGAGCCCCACGGTGCCGATGTTGGGGTGGCAGAACACCGCCGTGGGGATGTGGCGATAGTCCAGCGGGGCCGGCTCGTTCCGCTCGAAGTGGTGGCGAACCAGCTGCATGGCCTCGGCGAGCGCCACCGGCGTCAGTTCCGGGCCGCCGGTCACGTCCCCGAGCGCCAGGATCGACGGCACCGAGGTCTCGAAGCGCTCGTTGACGGCGAGGTGACCGCTCTCGGTGCGGGCCACGTCCAGCGCCTCCAGCCCGAGCCCCTCCAGGTGAGGACGACGGCCGGTGGCCGCCAGTACCGCATCCACCTCGAGCGTTTCGCCGCTGGTCAGGGTGACCTTCAGGCCGCTCTCGACCCGCTCGATGGCCTCGATGTTGGCGTCGAAGTGCAGGTTGACGCCCTTCTTGGCCATCTCGTCCCGGGTGAACGTTCGCACCTCCTGATCGAAGCCACGCAGGAAGAGCTCGCCACGATAGACCAGGTGCGCCTCGCTCCCCAGCCCGTTGAAGATGCTGGCGAACTCCACCGCGATATAGCCGCCGCCGAGCACCAGGAAGCGCTCGGGGAAGGTCTCGAGGTCGAAGACCTGGTTGGAGTCGACGGTGAGTTCCTTGCCGGGAAAGTCCGGGACCCAGGGCCAGCCGCCGACGGCCACCAGGATCTTCTCGGCGCTGACCGTCTCGCCGCCGACCTCCACGTGATGGGCGTCCACCACCCGGGCCCGGGCGTTGATCAGGCGCACCCCGGCGTTGTCCAGCAGCCGCCCGTAGATGCCGTTGAGCCGCTTGATCTCGCCGATCTTGTTGTCGCGCAGGGTCGCCCAGTCGAAGCGCGGGGCCTCGGCCAGGTGCCAGCCGAAGCCGCCGGCGTCCTCGAAGGCCTCGTGGAAGTGGGCCGCGTAGGAGTAGAGCTTCTTGGGCACGCAGCCGACGTTGACGCAGGTGCCCCCCAGGTAGCGATCCTCGGCCACGGCGACCCGGGCGCCGGTCGCCGCCGCGGTGCGGGCGGCGCGCACGCCGCCGGAACCGGCGCCGATCACGAAGAGGTCGTAGTCGTACTCG
>JAWWBV010000155.1:0-6151 GCA_033720795.1 Halomonas sp.
CCCGCGTCGCGAGGCGCACGGTGATGCGTATAATGTGCGCGACCCGACTCACTTGATCCGCAGAGGCCTGCATGCTGCAAAGTATTCGTGACCGCTCCAGGAGCTGGGGCGCCAAGATCATCATCGGTGCCGTGGTCGTGACCATGGCGCTGTTCGGCGTGGAATCGCTGGTCGGGCTGCTGGGCAACAGCGGCGATGAGGTCGCCCAGGTCAACGACGAGCCGATCACCCGACAGCAGCTCGAGCTCGAGGTGCAGCGCGCCATCCGCAGTGGCCAGGTGCCGCCGGACCAGGAGCGCGCCCTGCGCGCCGAGATGCTCGACATGTTGATCACCGAGCGGCTGCTGACCCAGTACGCCGAGGAGGGCGGCCTCTACGTCTCCGAGCAGCAGCTCGACCAGCTGATCGTCACCCTGCCGGAGTTCCAGGACGCCCAGGGGCGCTTCGACCGCGAGCTGTTCCGCAATCGCCTGGCCAGTGCCGGCTTCACGCCGCTGTCGTTCCGCCGGCAGCTCGCCGTCGACCTGAAGCGTCAGCAGGTCCAGCAGGGGCTGGCCGTCAGCGACTTCACCCTGGAAGAGGAGCGTGAGCGCCTCGCCGAACTGCAGCGCCAGACCCGCAGCTTCCGCCACCACGCCCTGACGCCGGACGACCTCGACGCCGCGCCCGAGATCACCGAGCAGGACCTCCAGGCCTACTACGACGCCCACCGGGACGACTTCCGCCGCCCCGAGCAGGTGAAGGTCAACTACGTGGTGCTCGATCGCCAGCGGATGGCCGACGAGGTCGAGGTGAGCGAGCAGGCGCTGCGCGAGGCCTGGGAATCCGGGGCGGCCGAGGCCGATCGCCGCGTCTCGCACATCATGGTGACGTTCGGTGACGAGCGTAGCCGCGAACAGGCCCGGGCGCGCCTCGAGCAGGTCCAGGCGCGTCTCGACGAGGGCGAGGCGTTCGACGCGCTGGCCGCCGAGGTCTCCGACGACACCTCGACCAGCGACGCCGGCGGCGACCTGGGTGTCATCTCCCGCGGCTTCTTCGGCGAGGCCTTCGAGGACGCCGCCTTCGCCCTCGGCGAGGGGGAGGTCTCCGGGATCGTCGAGACCGACAACGGCCTGCACCTGATCAAGGTCACCGAGCTCGAGCGTCCCGCCTTCGAGGAGCGCCGCGACGCGCTGCGCGCCGAGCTGGCCCTGGAGCAGGTCGACGACGCCTTCAACGAGCGGGCCCAGCGCCTGATCGACGACAGCTTCGCCGCCGATGACCTGGCAAGCGTCGCCGACGATCTCGGCCTCTCGCTTGAGCAGAGCGACTGGGTCGCTCGTGATGTCAGCGAGGGCGTGCTCTCCGAGCCCGGCGTGATGCAGCAGGCCTTCACCGACGACGTGCTCGAGAACGGCTACAACAGCGAGGTGATCGAGCTGGACGAGGATCGCCGCCTGGTGCTGCGCGTGGCCGAGCATCGCGAGGCCACCACGCTGCCGCTCTCCGAGGTGCGCGATGAGGTCGAGGCCGCCGTGCGCGAGGCCAAGACCCGCGAGGCGCTGGTGGAGCTCGCGACCCGGCGCGTCGAGAGCCTGCGGGCCGGCGAGACGCTCGACATCGACTGGCAGCAGGCCGAGTCGGTCAGCCGCCAGAGCGCCAGCGCCCTTCCGGAGGCGCTGGTGCAGGCCGCCTTCCGCCTGCCGCACCCCGAGGGCGAGCAGCCGGTCTACGGCCACGCCGTGGACGGCGAGCGCGTGGTGCTGATCGCCCTGGAGCGTGTTCAGGACGGTGAGCCCAACGCCCAGATGGAGGGCTTCGTCGCCAACATGGCGGAGCGCCTGCGGGCTCAGGCCGCCATCCAGGGCCTGCTCGACGACCTGCGCGACAAGGCGAATATCGAGCGGCTCTGATCGGCCTGGCGCCGAGCCGCTCGAGCACGACGACCCCTGTAGGCTCACGCCCACAGGGGTTTTTTAGTTCTTCACGGATCAGCGTGAAGCAGGCACTGATCTACCTTGAACCATTCGGCTGAGGCGTCCATTATACTGGTACTGATATAGGGCCGCGGGAGCCAAGGAGGCAGCGTGGCGCGAAAGAAACCCGTTGCATTCGTAGGGGACTCGAAAGACCGGCTGCGCGACTTCCCTCTGGACGCCAAGCGAGAAGCGGGGTTTCAGATCGACAGGGTTCAGGCTGGAGGTCAACCGGACGACTTCCGCCCCATGCCAAGCGTTGGCCCTGCTGTCATGGAGATCCGCATTCGGGAAGACGACGGGGCCTTTCGGGTCTTCTACGTAGCCAATCGGGGCGATGCGGTTTTCGTGCTCCACTGCTTCCAGAAGAAGACCCAGAAAACCGCCAAGAAAGACATCGACCTGGGCAAGCAACGATACAAGGAGCTGCCCTGAGCCCGGCCACCAAGCGAGGTGACATCATGGCCATCGAGTATTATGACAGCGTGTGGGACGCCATCGAGGACACTCCCGAGGAGGCGTTGAACATGCGCTTGCGCTCTCAGCTCATGGCGAAGATCGCTGGCCGTGTCAGGGAGTGGGGCGTCACTCAGAAAGAGGCCGCGAACCTCCTTGGCATCACCCAGCCCCGCCTCAACGACCTGCTGAGCGGACGCATCAACAAGTTCAGCCTGGACGCCCTGGTCAACCTGACGGGGCCGGCTCACTTCCACCTCGAGCTGGAGATTGAGGACGAGACGGAAGTGGTCGCCTGAAAGCTATTAGAATGCCCCTTCCCCATACATGGAAAATTGGTTCATAGCACCTTGCCGGGAAACGATCGTCAGCAGAAGAGCAGGACTTGAGCAACGTATGGTGGAAGCTGTCGGTTCGACGCCTCGACTTGCCCAGCGATTGGCGTCGGCCGACGCCCCGCCGAAGCCACTCTTTTGCCAATGGCACCACACCTGCCGCCGCTACGCGGCGGATCGCGCCGCCAGCAGTGCCACAATCTTCTCCCGTTCCACGCCGATCTGCGATGACCCTTTTTATGGGCCCCAGGGGAGGGTGGGGGCCCATTCCCGTGCCGACATGCTGGCCCAGAGATAAAGTGTTATAATATAACATTTAGCGTGACAGCGCTCGCCATTCCCCCTCTGGAGTCCCCATGCCCGCACCGCTCACCTCCATTCCCGTCCACCTGATCACCGGCTTTCTCGGCAGCGGCAAGAGCTCGCTGATCCGGCGCCTGATCGAGCAGAAGCCCGCCGGCGAGCGCTGGGCCGTGGTGATCAATGAGTTTGGCCGGGTGGGGATCGACCAGGCGATGTTCGAGGCGCGTGACGACCTGGTGGTCAAGGGACTGCCTGGGGGCTGTCTGTGCTGCCAGCTGGCCTTCGTGCTGCAGGCCTCGCTGGTGAACCTGCTGCATCGCCATCGACCGGATCGGCTGATCATCGAGCCCTCGGGGCTCGGCCATCCGGCGGGCCTCATCGAGGTGCTGCGCGGCGAGGGCCTGGCCGAGGCGCTGGCGGTGCGGGACGTGATCGCGCTGCTCGACCCGCGCCGGCTCGATGACCCGCGCGCCCGGGCGCATGAGACCTTCCGCGACCAGCTGGTCATGGCCGACGGCGTGGCCCTGACCATGACCGACCTGGCCACCCCCCAGCAGGTGCAGGCGGCGGAGGACTGGCTCGGCGAGCTGTGGCCGCAGAAGCGCTGGATTCGACAGGCGCCCCATGGGGATCTGCCGCTCGCCCTGCTGCATGAGGGTGGGCTCCACGCCGGCGGCGCCGCAGCGCCCGCCTCGCCGCTCCATCGGGCGGCCCGCGAGGATGCGTCACACTCGGCGCAGGACGCGGCACGGGACGCGCTGCCCGCCGCGCGGGAACCGGCCCCCGGCAGGCCGATCCGCGAGGAGGGGGCGTCGCTGGGTCACGCGACCCTGGGCTGGCGCTGGCACGCCGAGGATGTCTTCGACCTGGATCGCCTCGCGGCGCTGCTGGGCGAGCTGCCCGCGGCACTGAGGGTGAAGGGGGTGCTGCACACGGCCGATGGTTGGAAGCTCTACAATCGCGCCGAGGGCACGGTCAGCCTGTCCGGCACGGCCTGGCGGCGCGATTCGCGCCTGGAGCTGATCGGCGAGGCGGGCGGCCTGCCGGACGCCGAGGATATTGAAGCGAAGCTGGGGGCCTGCCTGGCAAGTCGCTGAGATGCCTGGACTGTGGAAGCGCTCGGTTCGGCGTCCCGACTTGCAGCGCGATGCGGTTGGAGCCGTGCCGGCTCGGCTCCCGCCATGGTCCTGGTCAGGCGAGCGGGAAGTCCCTGAGTCGCGGCTCACCGCCGCCCTCGATGACGATCTCCCAGCCCCTGTCGGGCTGCCAGTCGCCCAGCACCAGGCGCTGGGCCGGGGTGCCGTCGACCTCGAGGTCATGCACCGTCGGGCGATGGGTGTGGCCGTGAATCAGGGTGTCGACCCCGTGGGCGCGCAGCGCCGCGACCACCTCCTCGGGGGTGACATCCATGATGTCCTCGGCCTTGTTGGAGTTGGCCTCCCCGGACTGGTCGCGCAGCTGTTTCGCGAGCTGGAGCCGCTCGGCGATCGGCATGCCGAGCACCTGGGCCTGCCACTGCGGGTCCCGGGCCTGGCGGCGAAAGGCCATGTAGGCCTCGTCGCGGGTGCAGAGGCTGTCGCCATGCATCAGCAGCACCGGTCGCCCGCCCAGGGTCACCACGCTGGGGTCCGGCAGCAGGCGGGCACCGGCGGCCTTCGCGAAGCGCTCGCCCAGCAGGAAGTCGCGGTTGCCGTGCATCAGATAGATGGCGGTGCCGGCCTCGGCGAGGGTCTTCAGGGCGGCGGCGACGCGCGATGCCAGCTCGGCGGTGCCGGTCGGATCGGCGGCGCCGAGATCCAGCAGGTCGTCGCCGATCCACGCCTCGAAGAAGTCCCCGAGGATATAGAGGGCCTCGGCGCCAGAGGCACGTTCGTCTAGCCAGCTCAGGAAGCCGTCGGTGATCTCGGGCGTGTCGGGCTGCAGGTGCAGGTCGGATATCAGCAGGGTGGTCATGGTCGGCCCTGTAAGACGGTGAAACGAATCACGCCCGCCGGGCGTGAGCGGCCCCGGCGGGCGTGGGGGCGAGGGCGGCGAGGATCAGGCCGCGGTGTCGTCCTTCACGTAGGCCTTCTGGATGACCACGTCCTCGGCGGGCACGTCGGCGTGCATGCCGCGCCGGGTGGTGGGCACCTCCTTGATCTTCTCGACCACGTCCATGCCCTCGACCACCTCGCCGAACACGCAGTAGCCCCACCCCTGGATGTTCTTGCCGCTGTGGTTGAGGAAGTCGTTGTCGGCGATGTTGATGAAGAACTGTGCGGTGGCCGAGTGGGGATCCTGGGTGCGCGCCATGGCCAGGGTGCCCTTGGTGTTCTTCAGGCCGTTGTCGGCCTCGTTGTCGATGGGCTCGCGGGTCGGCTTCTGGTTGAAGTCGCTGTCGAAGCCGCCGCCCTGCACCATGAAGCCCGGGATCACCCGGTGGAAGAGGGTGCCGTCATAGAAGCCGTCGCGCACATACTGCTCGAAGTTGGCGGCGGTCTTCGGCGCCTGGTCATGGTTCAGGGCGATGGTGATGTCACCGTAGTTGGTCTGCAGTACGATCATCGATAAGTTCCTGTGCGCTAAAGGGGAGTTGCCTTGGCGTTGTCCATGGCTGTGGCGCTATAATACCGGTTTTGCTTCCATGGGCGAAGCGAGCGTAAGGCTGTCAGGGGCTATTGCCGATGGTGGCACCGTTCGGGCTGTCCCGGCGGCAGGACGCGGAGTACCGCACCTTCGAGGAGGCGTTGTGACCCCCTCCCGGGGCGTGACCGACGCCATCCCTGGCGTAGGACCTCCCCAACGGCCTGCCCCCGGCGGCCCTCGCTGAGACTCTGCCAAACGGCTCAAGGCTCGCCATGCTCGCGCCGCCAGGCCCGCACCTTCAACCAGAGGTCGTTTTTTCCGACATGTCCACCGACACCACCAGCGCGCCGAACTTCATTCGTAACCAGATCCGCGAGGAGATCGAGGCCGGCCGGTCCGGGAAGATCGTGACGCGCTTCCCGCCGGAGCCCAACGGCTTCCTGCACATCGGCCACGCCAAGTCGATCTGTCTGAACTTCGGGCTTGCCGAGCACTTCGGTGGCGACTGTCATCTGCGCTTCGACGACACCAACCCGG
>JAWWBV010000156.1:0-6146 GCA_033720795.1 Halomonas sp.
GAGATCGGCCACAGCGTGCGCTCGCTCGCCGACTGCGAGCGCGAGGCCGAGGCCGACGTGACGGTGATCACCAACCTGCTCGAGACCCGCACCCTGGCCGGCCCCGAGCGGCTGCGCGAGGCGATGCAGGCGCGCCTCGCCACCGACCGGCTGTGGCCGGCGGATCGCTTCTTCGAGGCCAAGTGGCAGGAGCAGATCAGCCGCCACTACCGCTACAACAACTCCGAGTACCACCTCGAGCCCAACATCAAGAGCTCGCCGGGCGGGCTGCGCGACATCCAGATGATCGGCTGGGTGGCCAAGCGCCACTTCGACACCGAGCGCTACGAGGACCTGGTCGCCGGCAGCTTCATGAACGACGCCGAGCTGCGCATCCTGAGCCAGGGCCAGGCCTTCCTGTGGCAGGTCCGCTACGCCCTGCACATGCTCACCGGCCGGGCCGAGGACCGGCTGCTGTTCGACCACCAGCGCACCATCGCCGAGCTGTTCGGCTTTCGCGACACCCCGGAGCGCCTCGCCGTCGAGCAGTTCATGAAGCGCTACTACCGCCACGTCACGGCGCTGGCCGGGCTCAACGACATGCTGCTGCAGCACTTCGACGAGGCGATCCTGCACGCCGGCCAGGCGCTGCCCACGGTGCCGCTCAACGAGCGCTTCGAGATCAAGGGCGGCTACATCCAGGCCCGCTCGCGCCACGTCTTCCGCAAGCGCCCCTCGGCGCTGCTCGAGCTCTTCCTGCTGATGGCCGAGCACCCGGAGATCGAGGGGGTGCGCGCCGCCACCATCCGCCTGCTCCGCGACCACCGCCACCTGATCGATGACCTCTACCGCGACGACCTGCGCCACCAGAGCCTGTTCATGGCCCTGCTGCGCTCCGGCGGCAACGTCGCCCGCCAGCTGCGGCGCATGAACCGCTACGGCCTGCTCGGCAAGTACCTGCCGGAGTTCGGCCAGGCCGTGGGGCTGATGCAGCACGACCTCTTCCACATCTACACCGTGGACGCCCACACCCTGCGCCTGCTCAAGTGCATCCACGGCTTCCGCAAGCCCGAGGCCCGCGAGGAGTTCCCGGTGGCCGCCACCCTGATCCACCAGCTGCCCAAGCTGGAGCTCCTGTGGATCGCCGGGCTCTACCACGACATCGGCAAGGGCCGCGGCGGCGACCACTCGATCCTCGGCGCCCGGGATGCCGAGCGCTTCTGCGAGCGCCACGGTCTCTCGGGCCGCGACACCCGCCTGGTCAGCTGGCTGGTGGAGCACCACCTGATGATGTCGATGGTGGCCCAGAAGCGCGACATCACCGACCCCGACGTGATCGCCGAGTTTGCCCGCCTGGTGGGGGACGAGACCCGGCTCGACTACCTCTACGTGCTGACGGTGGCCGACATCAACGCCACCAACCCGACGCTGTGGAACGGCTGGCGCGCCTCGCTGCTGCGCCAGCTGCACGGCGAGACCAAGCGCGCCCTGCGTCGGGGGCTGGAGAACCCCCTGGAGCGCGACGACTGGGTGCAGGAAACGCGCAGCGAGGCCCACTCGCTGCTGGCCACGGTGGGCGCCGACATGGCGCGGGTCGACCGGCTCTGGGAGTCCCTGGGCGAGGACTACTTCCTGCAGTACGCGCCCAGCGAGATCGTCTGGCAGACCCAGGGCATCCTCGACCACGGCGACAGCCAGCTACCGCTGATCCTGATCAACGCCCCCACCGACGACATGGCCGAGGGCGGCACCAAGGTGTTCATCCACACCCGCTCGGTGGACGACCTCTTCGCCGCCACCGCCGCCGCCATGGACCAGCTGGGGCTATCGATCCACGACGCCCGCATCGCCACCTCGAGCAACGACTGGACGCTGAACACCTTCATCGTGCTCGACGATCACGGCCAGGCGATCCGCGATCCCGAGCGCATCGCGGCGATCCGCCGCCACCTGGTGGAGGAGCTCGACGACCCGGACGACTATCCGCAGATCGTCACCCGTCACACCCCACGCCAGCTCAAGCACTTCCGCGTGCCCACCGAGGTCAGCATCGAGCAGGACCCGGCCAACGAGCGCACCCTGCTCGAGGTGGTCGCCCCCGACCGCCCCGGCCTGCTGGCCCGGGTGGGGCGCATCTTCATGGAGCAGGACATCGCCCTGTCGGCGGCCAAGATCGCCACCCTCGGCGAGCGAGTCGAGGACGTCTTCTTCATCACCGACAAGGCCGGCGCGCCGCTCACCGATCCCGCGCGCCAGCAGCGGCTGCGCGAGCGGCTCATCGAGGTGCTCTCCGTCGCCGGATGAGCGCGCGGGGCGGTCGGCGTTTGAGGCCGCCCCGGGGCTTCCCTATAATCGACGCCCCGCCCGCCTCGACCGGGCGGGGCATCACCGATAACGACGCCGGCGCTCGAACGCCCAAGGCGCACCTGGACACCCATGAACCCCGACCTCGACGCCCTCAAGCCCTACCCCTTCGAGAAGCTCGCCGCCCTCCGGGCCGACGTGACGCCGCCCGAGGGGATCGCGCCGATCTCGCTGACGATCGGCGAGCCCCAGCACGCGCCCTACGCCGCCGCGCTCCAGGCGCTCGACGACCATCGCCAGGCCTTCGCCCGCTACCCGGCCACCGCCGGCCTGCCGGAGCTGCGCCGCGCCATCGCCGACTGGGCGACCCGGCGCTTTCGCCTGTCACGCCTCGACGCCGAGCGGCAGGTGCTGCCGGTCAACGGCACCCGCGAGGCGCTCTTCGCCTTCGTGCAGGCGGCGCTGGATCGCAGCCGCCCCGCCCGGGTGGCCATGCCCAACCCCTTCTACCAGATCTACGAGGGGGCGACCCTGCTCGCCGGCGGCCAGCCGCTCTACCTGGACTGCCGCGCCGAGACGGGCTTCCGCCCGGATATTGAGGCGGTACCGGCCGAGACCTGGCGCGAGGTCCAGCTGGTGTTCGTCTGCTCGCCGGGCAACCCCACCGGGGCGGTGACCCCCTTCGCGGAGTTCGCGCGGCTGATCGAGCTCGCCGACGAGCATGATTTCATCATCGCCTCGGACGAGTGCTACTCGGAGCTCTACCTGGACGAGGCGGCGCCGCCCCCGGGACTGCTCGAGGCCTGCGCGCGCCTGGGCCGCCACGACTACCGGCGCTGCCTGGTGTTCCACTCGCTCTCCAAGCGCTCCAACCTGCCGGGGCTGCGCTCGGGCTTCGTGGCCGGCGATGCCGACCTGATCGCCCCCTTCCGGCGCTACCGCACCTATCACGGCTGCGCCATGTCGCTGCCGCTGCAGCACGCCTCGATCGCCGCCTGGAACGACGAGGCCCACGTGCGCGCCAACCGCGACGCCTACCGCGAGAAGTTCGCCGCGGTCACCGAGATCCTCGCCCCGGTGATGGACTTCCCCGCTCCCGAGGCGGGCTTCTACCTGTGGCCCGCGGTGCCGGGCGGCGACGACGAAGCCTTCGCCCGCGCCCTCTATGCCGAGGAGCACGTCGGCGTGCTGCCCGGCAGCTACATGGGCCGGCCGGGACAGGGCGGCACGAACCCCGGCGCCGGGCGCCTGCGCCTGGCCCTGGTGGCCGAGGTCGAGGCCACCGCCGAGGCCGCGCGCCGCCTGCGCCGCTTCATCGAGAGGAGTCCCCGATGCTGACGCTCTACGTGATCAAGAACTGCGACACCTGCCGCCGCGCGCGCAAGGCCCTGGACGAGAAGGGCATCCCCTTCCAGGTCCACGACCTGCGCGAGGACGGCCTCTCGGCCCCGCTGCTCGAGCACATCCTGCACCGGGTGCCGCTCATGGAGGTGCTCAACAAGCGCAGCACCACCTGGCGCCAGCTCGACGACGAGGAGAAGGAGCACCTCGACGCCAACTCGGCCCGCGAGCTGCTGCTGGCCCACCCCACCCTGCTCAAGCGCCCGCTGCTGGAGAACGGCGACGAGATCCTCGTCGGCTACCGCGACGGCGACTACGACTCACTCTAAGGGGCGCCCCCGCCCCCTCCCACGCTTTCAGAGGACACCCCCATGCTGAGCTTTGCACTCGGAATCGGCACCCAGAACACCCAGGGCGACTGGCTGGAGATCTACTACCCGGCGCCGCTGCTCGGCCCGGACGCGAGCCTGGTGGCCGCCGCCGCCGAGGTGCTCGACGCTCCCGACGGCAACGCCGCGGTGAGCTTCCTGCCCGAGCAGTGCGGCGCCCTGGCCGGCGCGCTGCGTGACGCCGGCCACCCGGAGCAGGCCGAGCTGGCCGAGACCCTGGCGGCCAGCCAGCGCCCGCTGGTGGCGATGTTCCTCGACGTCGACGCCCCGCCCCAGAGCGCCCCGGAGGTCTACCTCAAGCTTCACCTGCTCTCCCATCGCCTGGTCAAGCCCCACGGCCTGGACCTCACCGGCATGTTCGGCCTGCTGCGCAACATCGCCTGGACCAGCGAAGGGGCGATCGACATCGAGGAGCTGCCGGCGCGCCGCCTCAAGGCCCGCCTGGCGGGCCGCCCGCTCTCCGTGGACTGCGTCGACAAGTTCCCCAAGATGACCGACTACGTGGTGCCGACCGGCGTGCGCATCGGCGACACCGCCCGGGTGCGCCTGGGCGCCTACCTCGGCGAGGGCACCACCGTGATGCACGAGGGCTTCGTCAACTTCAACGCCGGCACCGAGGGGCCGGGCATGATCGAGGGCCGCATCTCCGCCGGCGTGATGGTCGGCAAGGGCTCCGATCTGGGCGGCGGCTGCTCCACCATGGGCACCCTCTCCGGCGGCGGCAACATGGTCATCAAGGTCGGCGAGGGCTGCCTGATCGGCGCCAATGCCGGCATCGGCATCCCGCTGGGCGATCGCTGCACCGTGGAGGCCGGCCTCTACATCACCGCCGGCGCCAAGGTCACCGTGCTCGACGACCAGGGCCAGGTCGCCGACACCGTGGCCGCCCGCGACCTCGCCGGCCAGGACGACCTGCTGCTGCGCCGCAACTCCCAGAACGGCCGCATCGAGTGCCTCACCAACAAGAGCGCCGTCGCGCTGAACGAGGCGCTGCATGCCCACAACTGAGGCCGCCGAACTCTCGCCGACCCTGGCGCTCGCCTGCGAGCTGATCCGGCGCCCCTCGGTGACGCCGGATGACCTGGGCTGCCAGGCGCTGATGATCGAGCGCCTGGAGGCGCTCGGCTTCCATATCGAGCGCCTGCCCTTCGGCGACGTGGAGAACTTCTGGGCCACCCGCGGCCACCACGGCCCGCTGCTGGCCTTCGCCGGGCACACCGACGTGGTGCCGAGTGGCCCCCACACCCAGTGGGAGACCCCGCCCTTCGAGCCCGTCATCGACGACGAGGGCATGCTCCGGGGCCGCGGGGCCGCCGACATGAAGGGCAGCCTGGCGGCGATGGTCACCGCGGTGGAGCGCTTCGTCACCGCCCATCCGGACCACCACGGGCGGATCGGCTTCCTGATCACCTCCGACGAGGAGGGCCCGGCGGTGGACGGCACCCGCGCCGTGGTCGAGCACCTGCGCGAGACCCACGACCGCCTCGACTACTGCATCGTCGGCGAGCCCTCCTCCACCGACCGCCTCGGCGACGTGATCAAGAACGGTCGGCGCGGCTCGCTGGGCGGCGTGCTGCACGTCAAGGGCATCCAGGGCCACGTCGCCTACCCGCACCTGGCGCGCAACCCCATCCACCAGGCGCTGCCCGCCCTGGACGCCCTGGCGCGGGAGCACTGGGACGAAGGCAACGCCTTCTTCCCGGCGACCAGCTTCCAGATCTCCAACCTCCGCTCGGGCACGGGCGCCACCAACGTCATCCCCGGCGACGTGGAGGTGGTGTTCAACTTCCGCTTCTCCACCGAGGTGACCCACGAGCAGCTCAAGGCCCGCACCGAGGCGCTGCTCGACGCCCACGGCCTCGACTACCGGCTGGACTGGACGCTCAACGGCGAGCCCTTCCTGACCGCCGAGGGCGACCTGGTGGAGGCCGCGGTGGCCGGCGTGGAGGCCGCCGTGGGGCTGCGTCCGACGCTCTCCACCTCCGGGGGCACCTCCGACGGGCGCTTCATCGCCACCCTGGGCAGCCAGGTGGTCGAGCTCGGCCCCTGCAACGCCACCATCCACCAGGTCAACGAGCGGGTGCGGGCCACCGACCTCGACGACCTGAGCCGGGTCTACGAGGCGATCCTCGA
>JAWWBV010000157.1:0-6105 GCA_033720795.1 Halomonas sp.
CCGCGGGCCATCGCATCGTCGAGCTGGCCAAGCGCTACTACGAAGGCGACGAGGCGCACCTGCTGCCGCGTGCCATCGGCTCCAAGGCGGCGTATCGCAACGCCATGACCCAGGACATCGCCATGGGCGGCTCCACCAACACCATCCTGCACCTGCTGGCCGCCGCCCAGGAAGCCGGGGTCGACTTCACCATGATCGACATCGACCGGCTGTCCCGGGAAGTGCCGCAGCTGTGCAAGGTGGCGCCCAACACCCAGAAGTACCACATCGAGGACGTGCACCGCGCCGGCGGCATCATGGCGCACCTCGGCGAGCTCGACCGCGCCGGCGTGCTCGATACCCGGGTGCCCACGGTGTATGGCGACAGCCTGGCCGAGGCCCTCGAGGAGTGGGACATCATGCGCTCGCCGAGCCCCGAGGTGGTGGAGTTCTTCCGCGCCGGCCCCGGCGGCATCCCCACCCAGACCGCCTTCTCTCAGAGCGCGCGCTGGCCGAGCCTCGACGGCGACCGGGCCACCGGCTGCATCCGCGATCTCGACCACGCCTTCTCCCTCGAGGGCGGCCTCGCCGTGCTCAAGGGCAACATCGCCGTCGATGGCTGCGTGGTGAAGACCGCCGGCGTCGACGACTCCATCCTGGTCTTCGAGGGCCGCGCCCACGTGGTGGAGTCCCAGGACCAGGCGGTGGCGGACATTCTCGCCGACAAGGTCAGCGAGGGCGACGTGGTGGTGATCCGCTACGAGGGCCCCAAGGGCGGGCCGGGCATGCAGGAGATGCTCTACCCGACCAGCTACCTCAAGTCCAAGGGGCTCGGCAAGGCGTGCGCGCTGCTCACCGACGGGCGCTTCTCCGGCGGCACCTCGGGGCTCTCCATCGGCCACGTCTCGCCGGAGGCGGCCGCGGGCGGCGCCATCGGCCTGGTCGAGAGCGGCGATCGCATCCGCATCGACATCCCCAATCGCAGCATCGACGTACTGCTCTCCGACGAGGCGCTCGCCCGTCGCCGCGAGGCCGAGGAGGCCCGTGGCCGCGACGCCTGGAAGCCGAGCCTGCAGCGCGACCGCACGGTCTCGGCCGCCCTCAAGGCCTATGCGCTGCTGGCGACCTCCGCCGACAAGGGCGCGGTGCGCGATCTGGCCAAGCTCGATTGATGCATGACGGCCGCCCCGGGGAGTACCGGGGCGGATGAATTGACTCGCTTCAGCAGGGAAGCCGCCTAGATGAAGACCCAGACCCTCAACGTCGGCCTGATCGGCTTCGGCATGGCCGGCCAGACCTTTCACGCGCCACTGATCCAGGCCGCCCCGGGACTCGAGCTCGCCGCCATCGTCTCCAGCAACACGGACGGGGTGCAGTCGGCCTATCCGGAGGTGACGGCCCACGCCAAGGCTGCGTCGCTGATGGCCGATCGCGATATCGACCTGGTGGTGATCGCCACCCCGAACGAGACCCACTTCCCACTGGCCAAGGCGGCCCTGGCCAAGGACAAGCACGTGGTGCTCGACAAGCCTTTCGCGGTCTCCCTGGCCGAGGCCCGCCAGCTCAAGGCCCAGGCCGATGAGGCGGACCGGCTGCTCAGCGTCTTCCACAATCGTCGCTGGGACAGTGACTTCCTGACCCTGAAGAGACTCCTCGACGAGCAGCGCCTGGGGCGGGTGGTCGAGGTGGAGTCGCGCTTCGACCGGTTCCGGCCCGTGGTGCCGGATCGCTGGCGGGAGCAGCACCGTCCCGGGAGCGGCATCTGGTACGACCTGGGGCCGCACCTGCTGGACCAGGCCAGGGCGCTGTTCGGCATGCCGCGGGCGATCCTGCTGGAGCTGGCCTCGCTGCGCGACGGTGCCGAGATCGATGACGACTTCCTGGCGGTGCTGGAGTATGACCGCCTGCGCGTGACCCTCCGGGCCAGTACCCTGGTGGCCGAGCCCACGCCGCGGCTGCGGGTGAACGGCACCCGGGGAAGCTTCGTCAAGTACGGTCTCGATCCCCAGGAGGCCTGGCTCAAGGAGGGCGAGAGCCCCCAGCCGGGCTGGGGGATCGACCCCTCCCCGGGACGCCTGACCGTGAACGAGGGGGAGGGTGACGAGGTGGCGCTCGGCCATCACGAGGTCGAGAGCGTTCCTGGCGACTACCGGGCCTACTACGACGGCATCGCTCGCACCCTGCTGCGCGGCACCCCGCCGCCGGTGACCGCCGAGGAGGCACTGGAGGTGATGACCCTGCTCGAGGCCGGTCTGGACAGCTACCGTCAGGGCCGCTGGGTGAAGCTCAAGGAGGGCGGCAGCAAGCTGCGCCGGCTGCACCACCGCTAGGCGCTGCCGCCCAGGATCAGGCCGGGCTCACCAGAGGCCGGTGTCCTCGGGGGCCTCGCTGCGCAGCTTGTCCCGGGCGATGAAGAGCGCGGCGATGGCGCGCGCCTCGTGGAAGTCCTCCCGCGCCAGCAGTCCCGAGAGCTCGTCGATGGCGTGGGTCTCGACGATCAGTGGCTCCGGCTCGTCGCCCGGCAGGCGCTTGGGGTAGAGGTCGGTGGCCAGCAGCACCTGCATGCGGTGGCGCATGTAGTTGGGCGCCAGCGACAGTTCCACCAGCGGCTCGATGCGATGGGCGCCGAAGCCGCACTCCTCCATCAGCTCGCGGTTGGCCGCCGTGACGATATCCTCGCCGGGGTCCACGAGCCCCTTGGGCAGCGTCAGCACGTAGTCCTCGAAGCCGGCGGCGTACTCACGGATCAGCAGCACGTGCTCCGGGTCGGGCATGGCCACGATCATCACGGCGCCGACGCCCTGGCCGCTGCCGCTCAGCCGCTCGAAGGTGCGTTCCGCGCCGTTGGCGAAGCGCAGGTCGAGCTCCTCGACGTGGAACAGCCGGCTGCGCGCCACGCTGCGCCGGTCGAGGATGTGCGGACGGGTGGGCCAGGACCGAGAGGTATCGTGCGGGTCTGACATGGCAGGACTCCGTATGGCGAGCGGGTGGCGGCGGCGATGAGGCGCGATATCGAGGCCCGCGGCCGGGCGGTCGATATGCGTCACGCCGGGCGATTCGATACAATACTACGTCTCAACCGCCCCCGACTCACTCCCGGAGTAGCGATGATCGACTGGCGCGCCATCGATACCGTCCTGCTGGACATGGACGGCACCCTGCTGGACCTGCACTTCGACAGCCACTTCTGGCTCGAGCACCTGCCACGGCGCTATGTCGAGCTGCACCGCCTGGACGACTCGACCCAGGAGGAGATCCGCGCGCGGATCATCCGCGAACAGGGCACCCTCAACTGGTACAGCCTGGCCTACTGGAGCCGCGAGCTGGGGGTCGACGTGGTCGCCCTCAAGCGCGAGGTGCAGCACCTGATCGGCCTGCGCAGCGACGCCCTGGACTTCCTGCAGTGGCTGAAGGCGGCGCACCCCCGGGTGGTGCTGGCCACCAACGCCGACCGCGAGAGCCTGGCGCTCAAGCTGCCGCTGACCGGATTGGAGGAGTACCTCGACGCCATCGTCTCCTCGGCGGACCTGGGCGTGCCCAAGGAGGAGCAGGCCTTCTGGTTCGCCCTCCAGGAGGTCGAACCCTTCGATCCCGCGCGCACCCTGTTCATCGACGACAACGCCTCGGTGCTCGAGAGCGCCCGCGAGTTCGGCATCCGCCACCTGCTGGGCATCAAGTCTCCCGACAGCGGCCGTCCCGAGAAGGAACTCGAGGAGTTCATCGCCCTGGATCGCTTCGCCCGCCTGATGCCCGAGGCGCGCCCGCCGCTTTCCGGCGATCGCCTCGAGGGAGGCCGGGATGAGTAGCGTGCGCCTCGACAAGTGGCTCTGGGCGGCGCGCTTCTTCAAGACCCGGGCGCTCGCCAAGAAGGCCATCGAGGGCGGCAAGGTGCAGTACAACGGCGCCCGGGCCAAGACCAGCAAGGGCGTCGAGGTCGGCGCGCTGATCCGCGTCCCCCAGGGCTGGGACACCCTGGAGGTCGAGGTGATGGACCTCTCCGAGCAGCGGCGCGGCGCCCCCGAGGCCCGCGCGCTCTATCGCGAGACCGCCGACAGCGCCGCCCGGCGCGAGCGCGAGGCCGAGGCCCGCCGGCTGACCAACCAGGCGATGCAGCATCCCCTCAAGCGCCCCGACAAGAAGCAGCGCCGCGAGATCAAGCGCTTCCAGGAGCGCTCCGGCGAGTGAGCCGCCGCGGCGCGCCGTGAGGCGGCCATGGCGGCCTCCTATGCTTGTGTCTTCGCAGGCTGGCGTGAACGAGGGGAGGCCTCCTGTGGGAGCCGTCGGTTCGACGCCTCGACTTGCACGGCGATTGGCGCCGACAGGCGCCTCGGGCTTCGTGCCTAAGGCCGGGAAGGCCTTCGGCCTTCTTTCGCGATGCAAGCATCGCACACAGAAAAGCTGCCCACCTCTTTATCCTGCCGAGCGGCTTCACGCCAAAATGCGATAATCCTTATCCCTTTGCCCTTGATATTTCCCTTTCAGGTTTCCGACGACATGAACGACCAGATCCAGCGTTTTCTCTTCGAGCGCACCAACGTGCGTGGCGAGATCGTTAGCCTCGAGCGCGCCTATGCCGAGGTGCTCGAGCGTCATGAGTACCCCGATGCAGTGAACCGGCTGCTGGGCGAGCTGCTCGGTGCGGTGGCGCTGCTCACCGACACCGTCAAGCTCGACGGCACCCTGAGCATCGAGGTCCGCGGCCAGGGCGCGCTCTCCCTGCTGATGGCCGAATCCAATCCCGGCGGCGAGCTGCGCGCCATCGCCCGCCTCGACGAGGCGGCGGCGATTCCCGGCGACGACGCCGGCTTTCGCGAGCTGGTCGGCGAGGGACAGATCGTGATCACCCTGGACCCCACCGATGGCCACCGCTATCAGGGCATCGTGGCCCTGGAGCACGACAGCCTGGCGGGCTGCCTGGGCGCCTACTTCGCCCAGTCCGAGCAGCTGCCCACCCGGCTGTGGTTGAGTGCCGACGGCCGGCGTGCCGGCGGACTCCTGCTGCAGCGCCTGCCCGACGAGTCGCTCAATCAGGACGACGACGCCTGGGAGCGCACCGTCTACCTGGCCGAGACCCTCAAGGACGAGGAATTGCTGGGCCTCGAGCCGCTCGAGGTGCTGCGCCGGCTCTACCACGAGGAGGAGGTGCGGGTCTTCGATCCCAAGGCGCTCTACTTCGGCTGCACCTGCTCCCGCGAGCGCATCGCCGGTGCCCTGCTGGGCCTGGGGTCGCAGGAGCTGCGCGAGGTGCTGGCCGAGCAGGGCGGCATCGAGACCCAGTGCCACTTCTGTCACACCCGCTATGCGTTCAGCGCCGTCGAGATCGAGGCGATGCTGGACGATCCCCAGGGCGAGCCGCCGACGCTGCACTGAGGGGCTGCGTGGGCGCCTGCGCTGCTGCAGAGCAGCATGACGGTGGGGGGAGCGGCGGTGAACGGCGCCGATGTAGTAGTAAAACTACAAGAACTCCGCCAAAGAACGGCGTTTCCCGACGGCCGGCTTTTTGCCATAATGGCGCCGATTTTTCGGTTCGATCGCCAAGCGAACAGAACGGGAACACCCCGCACGCGGCGATCCGGCACGACCCACGTTGCGTCATCGACGCCCGGCACACGAGAGAGAAGCGGCCGCAAGGCCCAGGAAACGACATGACCACGACTCAAGCCGTCCCCCAGCAAGCCACCTCCCACGTCAACCTCTGCAGCGCCGAGCTGATCGAGCGGGCGGTGGCCAGCGGGGAAGGGCGCCTGGCCGCCAACGGCGCCCTGGTGGTGAACACCGGTGCGCGCACCGGTCGCTCCCCCAAGGACCGCTATATCGTCGATGAGCCGAGCACCAGCGGCCAGATCGACTGGGGCAGCGTCAACCGTCCCTTCCCGGCGGACCGCTTCGATGCGCTCTGGGCCCGTGTCGAGGCGTACCTGGCCGGCGGCGAGTCCTATGTCGCCGAGCTGCACGTGGGCAGCGACCCGGTCCACCACCTGCCGGTGCGCGTCACCACCGAGACCGCCTGGCACAACCTGTTCGGCCGCACCATGTTCGTGCGTCCCGAGGCCTTCAATCCCTCGGCCAAGGACGAGTGGACCATCCTCAACGCGCCCTTCTTCGAGTGCGACCCGGCCCGGGACG
>JAWWBV010000158.1:0-6088 GCA_033720795.1 Halomonas sp.
ACGCTGTAGCGCTCCGCCAGCTCGCGCAGCATGCCGATCTGCTGCGAGCCCTGCCCGGGAAAGATGAGGGCAAGGGATTGTGTCATGTCGATCACCTTTGCGCTTGTTGACTGTCGTCGATGCCGGTCGCACCCGGCAGGACCGGGCCTTGACGTCCGGATCCGCTCTCGACTCGACCGGCGGCGGCCGAATCGACAGAGGACCGTCGATGATCCAGTTCAGCGGCCAGCCGACTCGGCAGGTCGTGACTGACTTCGCTGGCCGCACGCTGCACCGCGAAACGAAAGCCGGTGGCATCGGCGCCGCCATGGCTCTTGATCACGATCCCGGCGAGCCCCAGCAGGCTGGCCCCATTGTAGCGGACGGGATCGAGTTCGCCCTTGAGGCGCCGCAGCGCCGGCCGGGCCAACACCCCCACCAGCCGACTGCTCCAGTGGGCCTCGAAGGTCGCCTGCACCCGCTCCACCAGCAATCGTGCCAGGCCTTCGCTGGCCTTGAGCACGGCATTGCCGACGAAGCCGTCGCAGACCACCACGTCGGCGACACCGCTGAAGACCCCGTCGCCCTCGACATAGCCGAGGTAGGTGATACCGGGATATTGCCGTAGCCAGGCATCCGCCTCGCGGACGCTGCCGGTACCCTTGGTGCCCTCGACGCCGATGTTGAGCAGCGCCACGCGAGGGGCGGCGAGGCCGTCTACATGGCGCGCCATGACCTCGCCCATCAGGGCGAAGTCGACGAGGCGGGCGGCACTCGCCTCGACGTTGGCGCCCAGGTCGAGCAGATAGCAGCGCCCCCGATCGCGAGTGGGAATGGCGGTGCTGATCGCCGGCCGCGGGATGCCCGCCACCGTGCCCAGGGCACGCCGCGCCAGGGCCATCAGGGCGCCGGTGTTACCGGCACTGACCCCGGCCAGGGCGTCACCGGAGGCGATGCTATCGAGCATCCTGGCCATGCTGGTATCGGCGCCGTGGCGCAGCGCCTCGCTGGGGCGCTGCGCCTGGCGGATCACACCGGGCGCATCGCTGACCCGTAGACGCGCCACCGCCGCGGCCAGCGACCGCGGCAGGCGGGAGATCTCGTCGCTGAGCCGTTCGGCGGGACCGAACAGCTGGAGCTCGAGATCCGGGTCGGCGCTGACCGCCTGGGCGGCCCCCATGACGACTGGGCGGGGACCGAGGTCCCCGCCCATCGCGTCGATGGCGATCCGCACGTCAGCGGCCAGCCACTACCACTCGCGCCGTCGTCTTAGACTTCGACGACCTTGCGACCACGGTAGAAGCCGTCCGGCGCCACGTGGTGACGCAGGTGAGTGGTGCCGGTTTCCTTGTCCTGGGACAGGGCCGCGGAGCTCAGGGCGTCGTGGCTGCGGCGCATGCCGCGCTTGGAACGGGTCTTGCGGTTCTGTTGAACTGCCATGGGTTATCACTCCAGAGTGAAACGAGGGTGTATCAGAGTTTGCCCTTGATCTGCCGCAGCACATCGAAAGGGTTCGCCGGGGTGTCGGCCGACGCGTCGGTCGCCTCCCCGCTGGTCAGCTGGTCGCGCGAGACCGGGCACTCGGCCTCGTCGTGGTAAACCACCTGGGGCAGACTGAGGATGATCTCATCCTCGACCACCGCCATCAGGCTCAGCTGTTCGTTTTCCACCAGCACCGGCTCATGGGTGCTCGGCAGCTCCGCGGCCAGGGCATCGCTGGTGACCATCCCCAGCCGGAAATCGCTCTCGACGCGCTGCGCCATGGGCTGGAGGCAGCGCCGGCAGGGAATCTGCAGCTCGGCTTCCAGATGGCCGCGAATCTCCCGGCGCCCCTGGGAATCGATGGCGAAATCCAGCCACACCTGGCCGTCACCGGACTGGACGCCGACTTCTTCTTCGAGTCGGGCCAGTTCGGCGAGCGCCACCAGGCCTTCCAGGTGTTCGGCACGGGCCGCGAGCTTGTAGGGCTCGACCCTGCCGGGGAGTCTTGAGGTCAACATAGGCGCGCAATGATAGGCACTCCCCCTCCCCCTGTCAAAGCCACCAGAGCGCCGGGTTACAATGGCCGAGCGACGCGCTCGGCGTCATCGCACATCCCCCCCATCCGCCCACCGCAGAGGAAGCCCACATGCCCCGCCTGGTCCTTGCCTCGGGCTCTCGCTGGCGCCGCCAGCTGCTCGACCGCCTTGCCCTCCCCTATGCCTGGGAGAGCCCCGACATCGACGAGACGCCGCGCCCCGGCGAGACGCCCGAATCGCTGGTGCATCGCCTGGCGCTGGCCAAGGCCGAACGGCTGGCGACGACCCACCCCGACCATCTGATCATCGGCGCCGACCAGGTGGCGCTGTTCGAGGGCGAGATCCTCGGCAAGCCAGGCAGTGAGGCCGCGGCCCGCGCCCAGCTGGCTCGTTTCTCCGGCCGGCGAGTGCGCTTTCTTACCGGCCTGGCGCTGATCGACACCGGCCATGGCCGGCATCGCGTCTGCCACGAGACCTACGAGGTGGTCTTTCGCCGCCTCGAGGCGCGGGAGATCGCGATCTATGTCGCCCGGGAACGGCCGCTGGACTGTGCCGGCAGCTTTCGCATGGAGGGGCTCGGCATCACGCTGTTCGAGCGCCTCGAGGGCGAGGACCCCAACACCCTGATCGGCCTGCCGCTGATCCGGCTCTGCGCGATGCTGCGCGAGGCAGGCCTCGACCCGCTGGGCCCCGAAACCTGAAACCGCGGCTTTTCCGGCGACAAGTCTCCGAGGGGGCGCTGTGACCCCCTCCTTGGGCGCTACCGATGCCATCCCTGGCACAGGACCCCCTCTACGACTTGTCCCCGGCGCCGCTCGTGTCTGTGCCTCCATCCTGCTTGGCGCTCGGCGCTTGCAGCTCGGCGCCGCTCGCCTCTCAAGGGACGAGCTGATACCGCAACGGCGACTCCCCTCGCGGCAGACCGACCCACTCCATGGCAACCCGCCCGAACTGGCGGGAGATCCGCTCCAGGGGATCCAGGCGGGGCGTGTAGTCCTGCAGCCGCGCGCCGTCGAAGCGTCGCGCCAGGGTATCCAGGCTGCCCAGCTCATCCACCAGGCCGAGCTCACGGGCCTGCTCGCCGGTCCAGATCAGCCCACTGAAGAGCCGCTCGTCGTCGGACAGCCGGTCGCCGCGCCCCTCGCGGACGTCGTCGATGAACTGCTGGTGGGTGGTGGCCAGCACCTCCTGCCAGAACTGACGCTGGGCGCGGGAGATGTCGGAGAAGGGATCGAGGAAGGCCTTGTTCTCCCCGGCGGTGAAGACGCGCCGCTCCACCCCGAGGCGCTCGATGGCCTCCTCGAAGCCGAAACCGGCATGAATCACCCCGATCGAGCCCACCAGGCTCGCCGGGGCGGCGACGATCTCGTCGGCCGCCGCCGCCACGTAGTAGGCGCCGCTGGCCCCGATGTCCTCGACCACCGCGATGATCTTCTTGTCGCCCTGCTCGCGCAGCCGCATCACCGCATCGAAGATGCGCTGGGACTGCACCGGACTGCCCCCGGGACTGTTGAGGTGCAGCACCACCGCCTCGGCCTGATCGGCCTTCCAGGCCCGCTCGAGCCCCTCGATGACGCGCTGGGCGCTGGCCGGCGACTCGCTGTCGATCACCCCCCTGACCTCGACGACGCCCAGGTGACGCCCGGCGGGCGCCGACGGTCCCGAGGCCATGAAGACCCCATAGAAGGTGATGGAGAGCGAGGCGAGGATCAGCAGTGCGAAGAAGAAGCGGAAGAACAGCTTCCAGCGCCGGGAGCGGCGCTGCTCGACCAGCACACCGTCGATCCAGCGATCCATCATCGCCAGCTGAGCCAGGCGCTGACGCTCGCGCAGCGTCTCGGCATCCTCGCCGCCGGGCGACGCGCCACCGGCCGCCGCACCCTCACGCGCCTGGCGCGCCTGCTCGGGCGTCAGCTCCGGCCCCGTCGTCCAGCGATCGTCCCGCTTGTCGTCGTCACTCATGGCAATCCTTCCCTTGATAGGCTGGTCGTGAACAGGCTGGGCGTGGCGGACGGGACATCAAGGCCCTAGCCGTGCAGCCAATCGAAGAGCTCGGGCACCGTCTCGGCGGTGAGCACCGGGCGGCTGGCGGCCAGGCGGTCCGGGGCATGCACGCCCCAGGTCACCGCGATGCGGTCCATGCCCAGCGCCCGCGCCATCTCCAGGTCGTACTCCGTGTCGCCGATCATCACCGCCTCGCCGACCTCGACATCGAGCTCGGCGAGGAGCTCCTCGAGCATGCGCGGGTGCGGCTTGGAGAGGGTCTCGTCGGCGGTGCGGCTGGCGTGGAACCAGTGGCCGCTGCCGCTCTCGCGGAAGATGCGATCCAGCCCGCGGCGACTCTTGCCGGTGGCCACCGCCAGCTGCTGCCCCTCCCGGCCGCGCAGCCGGGCGAGCCCGGTCTCGACGCCCGGGTAGAAGAGCATCGGCGTGGCGTCCCCCTCGACGAAGTAGTAGGCGTAGCGGGCCCTGATCAGCTCGGCCCGCTCGGCATCGATGCCAGGGAACAGCGTGGCGATGGCCTCGGGCAGGCCGAGGCCGATGATGTTGCGCACCGCGCCCGCCTCGAGCTCGCCCCAGCCGGCATCCCGGGAGGCCGCCTGCATGCAGGAGACGATACGCGCGATGGAGTCCATCAGGGTGCCATCCCAGTCGAAGATGGCCAGTCGATAACGCATGGGGGCTCCTGTCAGCGAGCGTGGCGCGCCTTGGCAAGCGCGGCCTCGAGTTCGTCGGGAAGCGGCGCCTTGATCTGCACGGGGCGACCGCTGGTGGGCTCGGGAAAGGTCAGCGAGGCGGCATGCAGGAAGAGCCGTGACACGCCGAGCCCCGCCGCCAGGCGCTGGCTCTCGCGACTGCCGTACTTGTCGTCGCCGAGCAGCGGATGCCCGGCGTGGGCGGCATGCACGCGGATCTGGTGGGTCCGCCCGGTCACCGGCTCGGCCTCGACCAGGGTCACCTTGTCGAAGGCCTCGCGCACCGCGAAGCGGGTGCGGGCCACCTTGCCGGCCGTGTCCACCCGTACCCGGCGCTCGCCGTTACCCAGCTCGAAGCGATCGAGCCGGGCGCTGACGAAGTCGCGACGCGCCGGCCAGCGCCCGGCCACCAAAGCCAGGTACTGCTTGTCCATGCGGTGCTGCTTGAGCGACTCGTTGAGCGCCAGCAGCGCCGGGCGCGACTTGGCCAGCAGCAGGCAGCCGGAGGTATCCCGATCCAGGCGGTGCACCAGCTCCAGGAAGTCGAGGTCCTCGCGCACCTGGCGCAGCGCCTCGATGAGGCCGATCTTGACCCCGCTGCCGCCGTGCACGGCGAGCCCCGAGGGCTTGTTGATCACCAGCCAGTCGCGCCCCTCCACCAGCACGCTGCCGGCCAGCAGGTTGCGCAGGTTGTCACTGACCTCGCGTACCGCCTCGCGGGGCGTGAGGCGCAGCGGCGGGATGCGCACCAGATCGCCCAGCGCCAGGCGCGTATCCGCCTTGACGCGCTTCTTGTTCACCCGCACCTCGCCCTTGCGCACGATGCGGTAGATCAGCGCACGCGGCGCCCCCTTCATGCGCGTCAACAGGAAGTTGTCGACCCGCTGGCCGACCTGACCCTCGGTCACTTCCACCCACTGCACGTCGCGCCCTTCGGCCATGCCGCCACTCCACTGGAAAACCGCTCGAAAGGCGCATTCTAACGCAGTGTGCACCATCCTGCGCCAATTGCTGGTCACCCCCGTTACTGGTATATTGCCATCTCGTCTCAATGGGTCTTGATGGCCCGTTAGTGCGCCTGCACGACAGACACGCAGGCCGAGGCGAAAAGATCAGGCCGCGACGATCCTCGCCAATCCGAGGTCCCGCCGCCGACAAGCAAACGATACTACGCCACGCCCGGCTCCGATCGCGCCCGCAGCGGCACGACAGGAGACCAAGGGATACGTACAACTACGTGCCGGAGGCCGGCGCTGGCGAATCGATGAATGCCAGGTGTTGGCGGTGACCGCAGAACCGGATGGGCGATGACCCACCGTGACATGTCCTGCCACCGCCCCGTACTCAACATGATCATGCCGTGTCGGATCCATCGTGCAAGGATGCTCCGGGGCG
>JAWWBV010000159.1:0-6078 GCA_033720795.1 Halomonas sp.
CGGACGGTAGACCAGCAGGCTCTCGCCGAAGGCGCGCATCCAGGGGTGGTCCTGGTAGAACTGCTGGCGACCGCTGACGGTGCGCCACGGGATCAGCTCATGCACGTTGGTGTAGCCGGCGTTGTAGGAGACGTGCTCGTCCTCGAGGCCGGACCAGGTCGGGCTGGAGATGATCTTGCGCGGCTGGGCCACCACGTCGCGGAAGCGGATCTTCTCCTCCTCCTTGGGGTGCGCCAGGTGGGTGTGATCACGCCCGGTGATCTTGGAGAGCGCGCCCCACGCCTTCACCGCCACCTGGCCATTGGTCTCCGGCGCCAGGGTCAGGATCATCTCGGCGGCGTCGATGGCGCTGTCGAGCCGCGGGCGGCCCTTGTGCGGCCCCTCGGTCTTGCGATGGTTGAGGTCGCCCAGCAGCTTGACCTCCTTCTCGGTCTTCCAGGCGATGCCCTTGCCGCCGTTGCCGATCTCCTCGAGCAGCGGGCCCACGGAGGTGAAGCGCTCATAGGTCTCGGGGTAGTTGCGCTTGACCTCGATCAGCGCCGGCATGGTCTTGCCGGGGATCGGCTCGCACTCGCCCTTCTTCCAGTCCTTGACCTCGGGCTGGGCCAGCTCGGCCGGGGAGTCGTGCTGGTGCGGCAGGGTGACCAGGTCGGTCTCCTCGCCCAGGTGCCCCTCGGTGGCCTCGGAGAAGGCCTTGGCGATGCCCTTGAAGATCTCCCAGTCGCTGCGCGACTCCCACGCCGGATCCGTCGCCGCGGTCAGCGGGTGGATGAAGGGGTGCATGTCGGAGGTGTTGAGGTCGTCCTTCTCGTACCAGGTCGCCGTGGGCAGCACGATGTCCGAGTAGAGGCAGGTGGTGGACATGCGGAAGTCCAGGGTCACCAGCAGGTCGAGCTTGCCCTCGGGGGCCTCGTCGTGCCACTTGACCTCCTCGGGCTTGGTGCCGCCCTCCTCGCCCAGGTCCTTGCCCTGGATGCCGTGGCGGGTGCCCAGCAGGTACTTGAGCATGTACTCGTGGCCCTTGCCCGAGCTGCCCAGCAGGTTGGAGCGCCAGATGAAGAGGTTGCGCGGGAAGTTCTGGGGGTTGTCCGGATCCTCCGCGGCGAAGGCGAGCTTGCCCTCCTTGAGCTGCTGCACCGCGTAGTCCTTGGTGGACATCCCGGCGGCCTCGGCGGCGGCGGCCAGGCGCAGCGGGTTGGTGCCGAGCTGCGGCGCGGAGGGCAGCCAGCCCATGCGCTCGGAGCGCACGTTGAAGTCGATCAGGCTGCCGGAGTAGTCCTCGGCCTTGGCCAGCGGCGAGAGGATCTCCTTGATCTCGAGCTTCTCGTAGCGCCACTGGGAGGAGTGGTTGTAGAAGAAGGAGGTGGAGTTCATGTGGCGCGGCGGACGGTGCCAGTCCAGGCCGAAGGCCAGCGGGGTCCAGCCGGTCTGCGGGCGCAGCTTCTCCTGGCCCACGTAGTGGGACCAGCCGCCGCCGCTCTGGCCGATACAGCCGCACATGACCAGCATGTTGATCAGGCCACGGTAGTTCATGTCCATGTGGTACCAGTGGTTCATCCCGGCACCGACGATGATCATGGAGCGACCCTGGGTCTTGTGGGCGTTCTGGGCGAACTCCCGGGCGATGCGGGTGGCCTGCTCGGCGGGCACGCCGGTGATCTTCTCCTGCCAGGCCGGCGTATAGGGCTTGACCTGGTCGTAGGAGGTGGCGCCGTCGTCCTCACCGAAGCCACGATCGATGCCGTAGTTGGCGCACATCAGGTCGAAGACGGTGACCGCCAGCATGTCGCTGCCGTCGGCCTTCTTCATGCGCTTGGCGGGCAGGCTGTGGAACAGCAGCTCGTCGCTGGCGCCGCCGCTCTTGACGTGCTCGAAGTGCTCGTGGGCGATGCCACCGAAGTAGGGGAAGGCGACCTTCGCCACCTCGTCATGCTTGTCGGCCAGGGTCAGCAGCGGCTTGATCTCGGTGCCTTCGGCGTCGAGGGACTCGAGGTTCCACTTGCCCACCTCGTCACCGGTCTCGCCCCAGCGGAAGCCGATGGAGCCCCGCGGCACCACCGGCTGGTCACGGGTCTCGTCCCAGGCGACGGTCTTCCACTCGGGGTTGTTGTCCTGCCCCATGTTGCCGTCGAAGTCGCTGGCGCGCAGCTGGCGGCCGGGCGCGTAGCTGCCGTCCTCGCGGGCCTCCAGCTCGACCAGGCAGGGCATGTCGGAGTAGCGCCGCACGTAGTCGGTGAAGTAGGCGCTGGGGTTCTCGAGGTGGAACTCCTTGAGGATGACGTGGCCCATGGCCATGGCCAGGGCGGCGTCGGTGCCCTGCTTGGCGGAGAGCCACTCGTCGGTGAGCTTGGAGACCTCGGCGTAGTCCGGGGTCACCGAGACGGTCTTGGTGCCCTTGTAGCGCACCTCGGTGAAGAAGTGGGCGTCCGGGGTGCGGGTCTGGGGGACGTTGGAGCCCCAGGCGATGATGTAGCCGGAGTTGTACCAGTCGGCGGACTCGGGCACGTCGGTCTGCTCGCCCCAGGTCTGGGGGCTGGCCGGCGGCAGGTCGCAGTACCAGTCGTAGAAGCTCATGCAGACGCCGCCGATCAGCGACATGTAGCGGCTGCCCGCGGCGTAGCTGACCATCGACATGGCGGGGATCGGCGAGAAGCCGATGATGCGGTCCGGGCCGTACTGCTTGGCGGTGTAGACGTTGGAGGCGCCGATCAGCTGGTTGACCTCGTTCCAGTCGGCGCGCACGAAGCCGCCCATGCCGCGGGCCCGCTTGTACTGCTTGGCCTTGGCCGGGTCCTCGACGATGGAGGCCCAGGCATCCACCGGATCCTTCTTCGCCTCGAGGGCCTCGCGCCACAGCTTGAGCAGCGGCTTGCGGATCATCGGGTGCTTCAGGCGGTTGGCGCTGTAGAGGTACCAGGAGTAGCTGGCGCCGCGCGGGCAGCCCCGCGGCTCGTGGTTGGGCAGGTCGGGCCGGGTACGCGGGTAGTCGGTCTGCTGGGTCTCCCAGGTGACCAGGCCGTTCTTGACGTAGATCTTCCAGCTGCACGACCCGGTGCAGTTCACCCCGTGGGTGGAACGCACGACCTTGTCGTGCTGCCAGCGCTTGCGGTAGCCGTCCTCCCACTCGCGAGACTCCTGACGGAGTTCGCCATGCTCGTTGGCGAAAGGCTCGCGGGCCTTGCGGAAGAAGTTCAGCCGATCGATGAAGTGACTCATGGTCGCTCTCCAGGCTCCTCGAAAAGATGCGTGACCGCACCGGGTCACCCCTCCTGCACCGCCGCCTTGCGTCGCTCGCGGCCAGGGTCGTTGGAGCCGATTCTGGGTGATCGCCACGCCGATTACTGCCCGGTTACCTCCATATACATGGCGCCTACCCCCAAGGGGATAGGCGGCGCCGAGGGAGGGGTTAGGCCGCCGGTATCACGCCGCCCGAGGGTGCTGTCGCGCGTGATCGGCCAGCATCACCAGCATGCAGACGACCAGGGCGGCATAGAGGAACATGAAGCCGGCGGTGGTGAGCCCCAGCCACTCGCTGCCCAGCACGAAGACCGGCGGCAGCAGGGCGGCGAAGAGCCCACCCAGGGTCAGCGCGAGCCCCCCCACCAGGGCCATGTCGCCGCCGTGATCGCGATGGATCAGCCGCATCAGGCTGCCCTGCCCGACCCCCATGGCCATCCCCATGGGCACCAGCAGGCCGAGGAAGCCCCACAGCGGGGCCGCGTAGTGCCAATGCAGCGGGCCGCGGGTGCCCTCGATCCGGAGCTCGAAGGGCGGATAGGAGAGCAGGAAGAGGCAGACCAGCACGAAGGCGCAGAGCCACCAGCGCAGGCTGCGGAAGTCGCGCCAATCGGCCAGCGCGCCGCCGATCACCTGACCCATCCCGACGGCGAGCGTGAAGGGCAAGGCCCAGAGGGCCGCGTCCTGCAGCGAGGGGCCGTAGCGGGCGACCAGGTGACCGGGCAGCCACAGCGCCAGGGCCACGAAGGCGCCGAAGAAGAAGCTGTAGGGGATCGCCAGGCGCCATAGCTGCCAGTCGGCGAGGAGGCAGGCGAAGCGGACAAGGCGCGTCATGGGCGAGACCCGAGCCGGCGGCGCCTCGTCCTCCTCCGTCTCGCCCACGGGCGCAGGCGCATCGGCGTCATCGGCGAACAGCCACAGCAGCGCCGCCACCACCCCCACCGGCAGCAGGTAGAGGGGCGGCGCCATGCGCCAGCCATAGGCCTGGCTGACCAGTGGCAGCAGCAGGTAACTCAGCCCCGCCCCCAGCATGCCAGCCGCGTAGAGGCCCAGCGCCAGGCCGGCATGGCGGGCCGGTCCCAGTTCCGCCACATAGACCAGCCCGGCGGCCAGAGCACCGGCGCCCAGCCCCAGGCCCAGGCCCGCCAGCAGGAACTCCGCATAGTGATGCGCCTGGCCGATCCACCACAGGAAGGGACAGATCAGCAGCAGGCAGCCGAGCATGACGCGGCGCCCGCCAAGGCGACGGGCCAGCAGTGCCATGGGCAGGCTGGCCAGGGCCCCGGCGAGCATCGGCGTGGAGAGCAGCACGGCGAAGGCGACACCGCCCAGGGCCAGGTCGCGTCGCAGCTCCACGCCGAGCACGGCGAACAGGGTCCAGCAGGCGAAGACCAGGGCGAAGGCCAGCGGCGATAGCACGACTACCACCAGCGCGCGATAGCCCGGCGGCGCCTCGGCCTCGCCGCACGGCGAGGCGCGGGTGGCGCGCGAGGATGACGGAGGATCGCAGGACATGGGCCGAGGCTCGAGGAGGACTACCCGAAAGTCTCGGGAGCCGGGGGGAGGACGTCAAAGAGGCAGTCGGGGTATGCCTTTGAGGGAGCACCGCCTACCTACTAGGGTATAGTGGCATTCGACGCCCCCCTTTCCCTGGAGATCCCGATGAAACTGCTGCAGCGCTCCCTGGTGGCCCGCATCAGCGCCTCGCTGCTGGCGATCAGCGCCATGGCGCTGATCAGCATCGTGGTGACCATGGTGGTGGCCAGCGGCAGCCGCGGCGACGCCGCCGCCATCAACGTGGCCGGCTCGCTGCGCATGAACACCTACCAGATCGTCGCGGCCCTGCAGCGCTACGAGGGCGAGCCGGCCCCGGCGCAGCGCGAGCGGGTCCAGGCGCTGAGCGAGCGCTTCCGCGAGCGGCTGGCGAGCCCCCGGCTGACCGCGGCGCTGCCCGCAGCCAATGACCACCCCCTGCGCGAGCAGTACCGGCGACTGCAGACGCGCTGGGAAGAGACCCTCGCGCCCCAGGTGATCCGCGCCATCGCCGGCGGCGGGCTGGAGGTCGACGCCCTGCGTCAGACCCTCGACGGCCTGGTGGGCGACATCGACCACATGGTCACCCGGCTCGAGCAGAACAGCGAGGCCAAGATCCGCCTGCTCAGTGCCCTGCAGATCCTGTTCCTGGCGCTGACCGCGGTGGTGGTGGCGATCGCCCTGTACGACATCCGCCACAACCTGGTGGGCCCGCTGCACCAGCTGGTGGTACTGGCCCGGGAGGCCGGGCGCCGCAACTTCGACTATCGCACCCGGCTTTCCGGCAGCGACGAGCTGGCGCTGCTCGGCACCACCCTGAACACCATGGCCGCCGAGCTCGGTGCCAGCTATGCGGAACTCGAGGCGCGGGTATCGCGCAAGAAGCAGGAGATGGCCCGCAGCAACGAGGCCATGCAGATCCTCCACGACGGCAGCCGCGAACTCTACGGCGGGGGCAACGACCTCTGCGCCAGCGCCGCCCCCATGCTGCGTCGCCTGGAAGACCTGCTCGGCATCGGCCCCATCGGCCTGTCGCTGCACGACCCCTTCGACCAGCGCGAGGTGCCGATCCTGGCCACCCACTCGCGGAACCGGCCGACCTACTGCCGCGACCACGACTGCCACGCCTGCCTGATCGATCCCCAGCCCCTGGAGCTCTCCGAGGGCGGGGGAGCGGAGTGCCTGATGCTGCCGGTGAGCGTCGGCGAGACCCTGCTCGGCACCCTGGAGGTCTGGCACCCCACCGAGGAGCCGCTCACCGACAGCACCCGCCGGCTGCTCTACACCCTCTCCGACCAGCTGGCCACG